>NZ_JBICZC010000002.1:0-90248 GCF_043201715.1 Streptomyces sp. NPDC048291 | reverse complement strand
GCGGCGGCTCGGGTTCTGAGGGGGTACGCCGGCCGCGCGGCGGCAGCCGCATGTTGATGCAGCCTGGACCTGCGCGTGAAGGTGGCGAAGGACTGGCGGCGGGATCCGAAGCGGTTGCGGCGGCTCGGGTTCTGACTGCTTCCCCCTGCGCGTACAACCTTGCCGGACCGACACCGGTCTGAACAGGCACACACCTACGCGAACTACCGGGGGGTAGTCATGCGACGAACAGGTACTGCACTGGCCGCGATGGTGCTCGTGGGCGGCGGCCTGCTGGCCGGCGCGGTTCCGGCGGTGGCCGCGCCGGCGGCCGTGACCGCGGACTGCGCCGTGACGTGGGGGAGCCTCGACAAGACCGCCGACGCCGCGGCCGGCAGGCGGCTCACCGACGTCAGGACCGGTCAGCACGAGTGCTTCGACCGGCTGGTCTTCGATGCCCAGGGCACCTCGGCCGACCCGGTCGGCTACAGCGTCCGCTATGTCGACGTACTGCACCAGGACCCGTCGGACGTCGTCGTCCCGATCAAGGGCGGGGCGATTCTGGAGATCTCGCTGTTCGCCCCGCGCTACGACCCGGCGACCGGACAGCCCTACCCGTCGCTGCCGTCCGTCGACGTCACCGGCTACCGGACCTTCCGCGAGTTCAAGGTCACCGGCGGCTCCGAGGGCTACACCCAGGCGGGCCTCGGCGTCCGGGCCCGGCTGCCGTTCCGGGTCTTCCAGACCGCCAACCACCTCGTCGTGGACTTGGCTCACACCTGGTGACCCGGCACGGCCGCGCTCATGTCCTGCAGCCCCACCACCCTGAGCAGTTGCAGCCGTTCGTACGACTCGGTGCCCGGGCGGGCCGTGTGGACGACGAGACGCTGGTGGGTGTCGGTGTTGATCAGGACCTCGCAGTCGAGTTCCAGGAGACCGACCGTGGGGTGCAGGAAGCGTTTCGTGGCCGCGCGGCGCACCGCCACCTCGTGTTCGGCCCACAGGTCGGCGAACTCCACGCTGTGTGCGAGGAGTTCGGCGACCAGGGCGGCGGGGACCGGGTCGGCGGGGCGGGCCGCGGCCACCGCGCGGAGGTTCGCCACGTGCTCGCGGGCCCGCAGGGGACGGTCCTCGGGCGGGCAGAGCCCCTTCGCCGCCGGGTCCAGGAAGAAACGGCGGACCAGGTTGCGGTCCCGGGGCGGGCGGGTCAGGACGTCGCCGCTCAGCGCCCGTGACAGGGCGTTCTGGGCCAGCACCTCGCCGCAGTCGGTCGTCACCAGCGCCGGGGTGTCGTGCAGCCGGTCCAGGACCAGCAGCAGCCCCGGGCCGACGTGGGTGACGGTCGCCGCCCGGCGCGGGGGTTCCTCGCCGGCCAGGTGGAACAGGTGGTTCCGTTCGTCCTCCGTCAGGCGCAGGGCGCGGGCCAGCGCCGTCAGCATCTGGCGGGACGGGCGCGGGCCGCGGGCCTGTTCGAGGCGCGTGTAGTAGTCGGCGGACATGCCGGCCAGCGACGCCACCTCCTCGCGCCGCAGCCCGGGGGTGCGGCGCCGGGCGCCGGGGGGCAGGCCCACGTCGGAGGGGTCCAGCCGGGAGCGGGCGTGGCGCAGGAAATCGGCGAGTCCGGGGCGGTCCATGGTTCCAGGGTGGCCGGGGGCGCCCGGGTTATCCAGGGACCGCCGGTCCCCCGATCGGGAGGTCTCTCCCGGCCGGGCCGCGGGCGGACGAGGGTGGTGGCACATCCAGAGCGAAGGAGCTGGTCATGATCACTCTCGTCACCGGTACGACCGGACAGGTCGGGCGCCGGTTCGTGCCCCGGTTGCTGGTGCAGCGGCAGGCGGGGGAGCAGGTGCGGGTGCTGGTGCGGGACGCGGCCCGTGGGGAGCCGTTCGCCGCGCTGGGCGCCGAGGTCGTCGTCGGGGACCTGCGGGACGAGGAGGCGCTCGGCAAGGCCGTCGCCGGGGCGGACGCCGTCGTGAACGTCGCCGCCGCCTTCCGCGGGGTGCCCGACGAGGAGGCCTGGGCCGTCAACCGGGACGCGGCCGTGGCGCTCGGGCGGGCCGCGCTGAGCGCCGGCGTACGACGGTTCGTGCAGGTCAGCACCGGGAACGTGTACGGGTCCGGGCGCGGTCGCCCGCTCACCGAGGACGACGAGAGCCGGCCCGGCGGCGAGATGTGGGGCGCGTACCCCGAGTCCAAGGCGGCCGCCGAGCGGGAGCTGCTCGCCCTGGCGGGCGGCATGGAGGTGCGGATAGGGCGGCTGCCGTTCGTCTACGGTGAAGGGGACCCGCACATCGCGAACGCGATGCCCTGGGCCGCGCGCTGGGCCCCCGCGCAGCGGCTCCAGATGGCTCACCACGCGGACGTCGGGCAGGGGCTGATGCGGCTGCTGTACGCCCCCGCGGTGAACGGCCCGGTCTACAACATCGCCGACGACGCGCCCGTCACGACCGTGGAGCTGTACCGGCTGGCCGGCGTCGAGCCGCCCGAGGACCTGCCCGACCGTGGCGACCGCGACCCCTGGCACGGGATCATGTCGAACCGGAAGATCCGCCGGGATCTCGGTTTCCGGCCGATCTACCCGAGCGCCTGGACGGCCTGGGACGCCGGAGCGCTGTAGGCCGCGGCGCGTCGTCGGTCGGGTGCGGCGCCGTCGTGGCTGGTCGCGCAGTTCCCCGCGCCCCTTTCGGGGCGCGTTGTCGGCGCCGGGCGTGTTCAGTCGACGCCTCTGATGCGGCGCACCAGCCATGCTCCCGCCAGTCCGATCACCGCCGCGACCAGGTACAGGACGCGGTAGCCGCCGAGGTAGGTGACGATCGGGGCGGCGAGGGCGGGGGCCGCTACCTGGGGGAGGGCGTTGGCGACGTTGATGACGCCGAGGTCCTTGCCCCGGTCCACCGCCTTCGGCAGGACGTCGGTCATCAGCGCGAAGTCCACGGAGGTGAACACCCCGAAGCCGACGCCCAGTACCGCCGCGGCCACGATCGCCCCGGGCCAGGTCTGCCAGACCGCCAGCAGCGCCGTCGCCACCGCCATCAGCATCCCGGACCAGATCACGAAGGGCTTGCGGCGGCCCAGCCGGTCCGACCAGACCCCGCCGACCACGACCGTCGCCATCAGCGTCAGCCCGTTGACCGCGGTCAGGATCAGCACGCCCTGCTCGGGGTCGGCGTGGTGGAGGCGGTCGCGGAGGTAGTAGAGCAGGTACAGCAGCACCAGCGCGTTGCTCAGGTTGATCAGGAAGCGGGTCAGCCACGCCCAGCCCAGGTCCGGATACCGGCGCGGACTCAGCCAGAAACCGGCCAGGAAGTCCCGCCAGGACCAGGGCGGCCGGTCCTCGGCCGCCAGCCGCAGGTCCGGGTAGCGCAGCACGTACGGCAGGACGCCCAGCGCCGTGAACACCGCGCACGCCACATAGCCGGCCCCGACACCCCCGGCGGCCGTCGCCAGGCCGGTGCCGCCGACCACGCCGAGGATCTGCGCGGCCCCCAGCCAGCCGCCCACCGAGCCCCGCTGGAGCCGCGGCACCCGGTCCGGGACCGCCGCCGTGACCGCCGCGAAGGCCGCGTTCAGGGTGAGCTGGACCAGGCACCAGCCCAGCATCATCGTCCACATCCCGCCGGCGCCCGCGAGCAGCAGCAGGGACAGCGCCCCGCCCGCCGTACCGGCGACGATCCACGGGGTGCGGCGGCCCCGGCGGGACGTCGTACGGTCCGACAGCGCCCCGAAGACCGGGTTCGCGGCCAGCGACACCACCGCGCCGACGCCGGTCACCCACGCCAGCATCGTCTCCTTCGACATCCCGGAGCCGGGCGCGAAGTCCTTGGCCTGGGAGGCGAGCAGGATCTGCAGCGGGCCGTACCAGCCCACCCAGATCGCCCCGTTGGCGAGCGACAGCGCCGACGTCCAGCCCCGGCCGACCCGTTCGACGGGCTCGGTCAGGGCGGCGGCGGGTTCCCGGAGCGTCGTCATCTCTGCGCCCGCAGGAGGTCCCGGTACCAGGCGTACGACGACTTCGGCGTCCGCCGCTGCGTCGCGTAGTCGACGTGCACCAGGCCGAAGCGGCGCGCGTACCCCTCGGCCCACTCGAAGTTGTCGAGGAGCGACCAGACGAAGTAGCCCCGCACGTCCACGCCCGCCTCGGCCGCCTTGTGCAGCGCCCGGACGTGGCCGTCCAGGTAGGTGATCCGGGCCTGGTCGTCGAGGCCCTCGTAGGAGCAGCCGTTCTCGGTGATGACGACGGGCGGGAGCCGGTCGCCGTAGCGGTCGCGGAAGCCGGTGAGGAGTTCGGTGAGGGCCTCGGGGACGACCGGCCAGCCGAAGTCCGTCACCGGGACGTCCTCGATGTCCTGGACGGAGAAGGGGAGTTCGGCCGGGAGGGTGAGCCCGCCGAACTCGATCTCGGTGCCCTGCGGGGCGCCGACCTTGGTGGGGGCGTAGTAGTTGATCCCGTACCAGTCGAGCGGTTCGGCGATGACCTTCAGGTCGGCGGCGACGTCGCCGGGCATCAGGTCGCCCATGCCGTCCGGGTACTCGCCGAGCAGGATCGGCTCGGCGAACAGGCGGTTGAGGAGCAGGTCGTAGAAGGCGGCCGCCTCCAGGTCCGGCTGCTCCTGCGAGGCCGGCCAGGTCGGGCCGTGGGAGTTGGCGATGCCGATGTCGGCGGCGCCGGCCGCGCGCAGCGCCTGTACGGCCAGGCCGTGGGCGAGGAGCTGGTGGTGGGCGACCGGGAGCGCGTCGAACATCAGCTGCTTGCCGGGGGCGTGGGCACCCAGGGCGTAGCCGAACAGGGTCTGTTCGGCGGGCTCGTTGAGGGTGATCCACTTCTTGACCCGGTCGCCGAGCCGGTCGGCGACGGTGGAGACGTAGTCGGCGAAGTGCGCCGCCGTGTCCCGGTCCAGCCAGCCGCCCCCCGCGGCGGAGCCGCTCTTGGGCACAGCTTGGAGAGCCGCCGGCAGGTCCCAGTGGAAGAGGGTCGGGACCGGGCGGACGCCGGCCGCGCACAGCTCGTCCACCAGCCGGTCGTAGAAGTCCAGGCCGCCCGCCGAGCGGACCCGCGGCCAGGAGATCGAGAAGCGGTACGCGTCCACGCCGAGGCCGGCCAGGAGCGCCACGTCCTCGCCGTGGCGGTGGTAGTGGTCGCAGGCCACCGCCGCCGTCGAGCCGTCCTTGATCCGGCCCGGCTCCGCCTCGAACACGTCCCACACGGACGGCTCCCGCAGGTCGGCCGCGCCCTCGATCTGATGCGCCGAGGTCGAGACGCCCCAGAGGAAGCCGTCGGGGAACCGGGGGAAGGGAGGGGTTGGGTGGACCGCGTCTGTCGCCATGGCCGGGATCATCCTTACCCCCGGTAATGTAAGTCAACGCCCGGGCGTGAACTACCCGTTACGGGGCCCGGTCACGCCCCCTCCTTCAAGATCCGTGAGATCAGTTCGCGTTGGTCCTCGGACAGCCGCGGATCGGCCGCGTACACCGTCCGTCCGTCCACCGTGATCTCGTACGCGAACCCGTCCGGCACGCCGGGCGGCGGGGAGCCCCGGCCGGCCGCGAGCGCGCGCTCGGCCAGGGCCTGCCACTCGGGGGCGTCGGCCCGGCCCGAGGTGTCCACCTCGGCCCGGCGCTCGATGCCCGCGAACCCGCCCGTGCGCCTCACCTGAATACGCATGGGTCCCTGTGTAGTACGGAACGGGGCGCCGTGCACCCCCGCCCCCGCACGGTCAGGAGGCCTGCACCCCGACCTGGGACCAGGCCTTGAGGGCCGCCTCGCTCTCCTCGCCCGCCTGGTAACGGGCCTTGGCCGCGGCGACCGTGAGCTTCGCGAAGTCCACGAACGTGGCGTCGGAGTGCAGTTCGCCGCCGGTGAGGACGTCGTACCAGATCTGCCCGGCCCGCTCCCAGGCGTTGCCGCCGAGGGCGGTGGCGAGCAGGTAGAAGGCGTGGTTGGGGATGCCGGAGTTGATGTGCACGCCGCCGTTGTCCCGGCTGGTCTTCACGTAGTGCTGCATGGTGGCCGGCTGCGGGTCCTTGCCGAGGCGGGGGTCGTCGTACGCCGTGCCCGGGGCCTTCATCGAGCGCAGCGCCACGCCGTGCACGCCGGGGGCGAGCAGGCCCTCGCCGATCAGCCAGTCCGCCTGGTCGGCGCTCTGGCCGAGGGAGTACTGCTTGATGAGCGAGCCGAAGACGTCGGAGACCGACTCGTTGAGGGCGCCGGACTGGCCGTAGTACTCCAGGTTGGCGGTGTACTGGGTGACGCCGTGCGTGAGCTCGTGGCCGATGACGTCGACGGAGGAGGTGAAGTCGGTGAAGATCTCGCCGTCGCCGTCCCCGAACACCATCTGGTCGCCGTTCCAGAAGGCGTTGTCGTAGTTGACGTCGTAGTGGACGCTCGCGTTCAGCGGCAGGCCGTTGCCGTCGATGGAGTCCCGCTCGTACGCCTTCAGGTACAGGTCGAAGGTGGCGCCCAGGCCGGCGTAGGCGCGGTTGACGGTGGCGTCCTGGCCGGGCTCGGCCCCCTCGGCGCGGACCTCGGTGCCGGGCAGGTCGGTGCGGTGCTCGGCGTCGTAGATCGTGCGGTGGGGCTGCGCGGTCGCGGGCGCCGGGGCGGCGACGGCGGCGGTCGCGGTGCGGACCGCGGTCACGCGGCGGCGGGTGCGCTGGGCCGAGTCGTGCTGGAGGGTGCGCAGTGCGGAGTCGGCCAGTGCCTGGTCCTCGTGGGTGGCGAGGTGGTCGAGGATGTGCGGCGGCACGATCGTGCAGAAGACGGGCGTGCGGCGGATGACGGGCTCAGAGCCCCCGTTGGTCGTCATGCACCGCACCCTCGCATTGAGTCACTCGGCTGTCACTACCCGCAACCATGATTGGTGAAATACGGTGACAATTGACCACTCTCCGTAAGGGGAAGTGGTATGGCGCACTTTTTGTCCAGTTCGTCCCGCCGGTCCCGCATACTGATACGGCGCCCCGCGTGTGAAGGGGCTCGGCTAGCATGCAGAGCATCATGCGTTTCGGGCTGCTTCTTCTTAGCTGCCGCGGCGAGGGCCTGTAGTCCAGGTCGACTCCCTCCCCGCGGAGCTTCGCGTTGCGTCGTCGGCCGTCCTTCCGGACACCCACCAGGAGCCCCGCAATCATGGCCAACCGCCAGCAGCCCAGCACCATGCCGGTCCACAAGTACGGCCAGTACGAGCAGGTCGACATTCCCGACCGCACCTGGCCCGGCAAGCGGATCACCGAAGCCCCCCGCTGGCTCTCCACCGACCTGCGCGACGGCAACCAGGCGCTGATCGACCCGATGTCGCCCGAGCGCAAGCGCCGGATGTTCGACCAGCTGGTCAAGATGGGCTACAAGGAGATCGAGGTCGGCTTCCCCGCCTCCGGCCAGACCGACTTCGACTTCGTGCGCTCCATCATCGAGGAAGAGGGCGCGATCCCGGACGACGTGACGATCTCCGTACTGACCCAGGCCCGCGAGGACCTGATCGAGCGGACCGTCGAGTCGCTGAAGGGCGCCAAGCGGGCCACCGTCCACCTGTACAACGCCACCGCGCCGGTCTTCCGCCGGGTGGTGTTCCGCGGCTCCAAGGACGACATCAGGCAGATCGCCGTCGACGGCACCCGCCTGGTCATGGAGTACGCGGAGAAACTGCTGGGCCCCGAGGCTGGTGGGACGACGTTCGGCTACCAGTACTCGCCGGAGATCTTCACCGACACCGAGCTGGACTTCGCGCTGGAGGTCTGCGAGGCGGTGATGGACGTCTACCAGCCGGGTCCGGGCCGCGAGATCATCCTCAACCTGCCCGCCACCGTGGAGCGTTCGACGCCGTCCACGCACGCGGACCGCTTCGAGTGGATGCACCGCAACCTGTCCCGCCGCGAGCACGTGGTGCTGTCGATCCACCCGCACAACGACCGCGGCACCGCCGTCGCCGCAGCCGAACTGGCGCTGATGGCCGGCGCCGACCGCGTCGAGGGCTGCCTGTTCGGGCAGGGCGAGCGCACCGGCAACGTCGACCTGGTCACTCTGGGCATGAACCTGTTCTCGCAGGGCGTCGACCCGCAGATCGACTTCTCCGACATCGACGAGATCCGTCGTACGTGGGAGTACTGCAACCAGATGGAGGTCCACCCGCGCCACCCGTACGTGGGCGACCTGGTCTACACGTCCTTCTCCGGCTCCCACCAGGACGCCATCAAGAAGGGCTTCGACGCCATGGAGGCCGACGCCGCGGCCAAGGGCGTCACCGTCGACGACATCGAGTGGGCGGTCCCGTACCTGCCGATCGACCCGAAGGACGTCGGCCGCTCCTACGAGGCGGTCATCCGGGTCAACTCGCAGTCCGGCAAGGGCGGTATCGCCTACGTCCTGAAGAACGACCACAAGCTGGACCTGCCGCGCCGGATGCAGATCGAGTTCTCCAAGCTCATCCAGGCCAAGACGGACGCCGAGGGCGGCGAGGTCACCGGCGCCGCCATCTGGGCGGTCTTCCAGGACGAGTACCTGCCGAACCCGGGGAACCCCTGGGGCCGCGTCCAGGTGAAGACGGGCCAGTCGACCACCGACACCGACGGGGTGGACACCCTGACGGTGGAGGCGACGGTCGACGGCGAGGACACCGTGCTGACCGGCTCGGGCAACGGCCCGATCTCCGCGTTCTTCGACGCCCTGCAGGGCCTGGGCATCGACGCACGTCTCCTGGACTACCAGGAGCACACGATGAGCGAGGGTGCCTCCGCGCAGGCCGCCTCCTACATCGAATGCGCGATCGACGGCAAGATCCTGTGGGGTATCGGCATCGACGCGAACACGACGCGTGCGTCGCTGAAGGCGGTCGTCTCCGCCGTCAACCGCGCCACGCGATAACCCCTCTGACCGGCGGTTTCGGGGCCCTGATCAGCTCTCGTGGCGATCAGGGCCCCGTCGTTTCCCGGCCATCTCGATGTGCAGGTCACGGACCGGTCTCGTACGGGGTACTGACTCAGGCTCCTCCATGTGGCTAACATCACGCCAGCGGTGGCGATGTTGCCACGGCGTTACGGAGGTGCGACGTGCTGCCAGTACGGGGACGAGACTGCCGAACCGCCAGGCCTGCCCGCATTCTGGGCACCCGCACCGCCTGGACACCCGTGGGCGACGGGGAGTTCTTCTGCCCCGGCTGCGGCGGCGACCGCAACTACCAGCGGCTCACCGGCCGGCGCCGCTTCACCCTGCTCGGCGTGCCCGTGCTGCCGCGCGGCACCACCGGGCCGGTCGTGGAGTGCGCCGCCTGCCGCCACCACTTCGGCACCGACGTCCTCGACCATCCCACCACCTCCCGCTTCTCGGCGATGCTCCGCGACGCCGTGCACACCGTCGCCCTGGCCGTCCTGGCGGCCGGCGGCACCTGCGCCCGTACGGCCCTGGAGGCGGCGGCGGGAGCGGTCCGCGCGGCCGGTTTCGAGGAGGCCACGGAGGACCAGCTGAGCGCGCTGGTCGAGGCCCTCGTCGCGGACACCGGGCGGGTCTTCGAGCAGCCGTACCGCGCGAGCCTCGCGATAGAGCTGCACGAGGCCCTCGACCCACTGGCCCCGCATCTCGCCCCCGCCGGGCGGGAGGCGCTGCTCCTTCAGGGTGCCCGGATCGCGCTCGCCGACGGCCCCTACACCAACGCCGAACGCGAGGTCCTCGGCACCGTCGGCGCGGCCCTGACCATCTGCGCCGACGACGTGAGCCGCCTGCTGGCGGCGGCACGCATGCCGTCCTGAGCCGGTCCGCGGCCGGTGATGTCGAGGACGACCTCGGACAGCGGGCGGCTCACGCACGTCAGCACGCGGCCGTCGGCCCGCTGCCGCGGCGTCGGACAGCCGGGCCCGTCCTGCGCGACCTCCCCGGAGCGCCGCCTCGCCCGGCACTCGCCGCACCTTCCGACCGTGTGGGAGCACGGCAGCGGCAGTCCCGCGGCGAGGCCCGCGTCCAGGAGGGCCTGGCCGGGTTCGACGGTCGTCGTGCCGACGGGGCGCCCGTCCGGGACCGCGAGCCCGGCCAGTACCGCGCGGACGGTGTCGCGAGGGGTTCGGGGCCGCAGACGAAGCAGTGGGCGTCCGCGCCGGGTGTCTCCCGGCGCACCTCGGCGACCCGCACCTCCCGCGGCGGATGCCCCGCCGCACCGGCGTCGGCACCGGCAACCGCGGTGCTCATGACCGAGGAGGCGCCGATGTCGCAGGAGCTGCTCGACGCGATGGACCGGCACGGAAGGGACCGCGTCGCCCAGGTGCGCGACCCGCTCGCCGGCCACCCGGACGTCCGGGTACGCGACGTCGGCACCGCGGGCGAGCCGGTCGTGTTCACCGTGGCGACGAACACGCACAAGCTCATGGCCGACCCGCAGACCATCCCCGTCGGGACGTTGGAGAACGGACTCGTCGACATGGCCGGGGGCCGGTAGCCGTTCACCCGGGTGGCGCAAGGGCGCCGAAGGATCATCATCGCCCGTGCCCCCGGCCCCTGTTGGGCCCCGGTCGCCCGTCACCGGCAGATCACGCCACGTCAGCCCGGTGCGTCGGAAGCCGACATGCCCGGCCGCGCGAGCTGACGGTGTGCCAGACATGGTGACCCGTTCGGCCGTTGCGGGATGCGGCGCCGGCGGCCGGGAGCACCATGGAGGAGTGAACCATGTGTCTCCTGTGACCCGTGCGGGCCGGATCTCCCTCGCCGCCACCCTGCTGTTCGGGGCGTTCACGGTCTCGCCCCGGGCCTGGGCGGCCGGCTGCGAGTCCTCCGTGCCGTACGTCTCCGGCGAGGGCGGTTACGCCCAGTTCCGCATCCCGGCCGTCGTCCGCACCGCGCGCGGCACGCTGCTCGCCTTCGCCGAGGGCCGGCACACCACCACCGGGGACAGCGGCGACATCGACGTCGTGCTGAGACGCTCCGCCGACGGCGGCTGCACCTGGGACCCGCTCCGGGTGGTGGCCGCGGGCGACGGCGACACCCGCGGCAACCCGGCGCCGGTCGTGGACCCGCGGACCGGCCAGGTCGTCCTCGTGACCTCCTACAACGACGGCTCGGTGAGCGAGGACCAGATCATGCGCGGCCAGGTCACCGCGGCGCAGAGCCGCCGGGTGTACGTGCAGCGCAGCGGCGACGACGGCCGCCACTTCACCCGCCCGCACGAGATCACCGCACAGGTGAAACCTTCCGGCTGGCGCTGGTACGCCACCGGCCCCGGGCACGCCGTCGCGCTCACCCGGGGACCGCACCGGGGCCGCCTGGTGGTCGCCGCCGACCACTCCGCCGCCCCGCGCGCCGGCTCCGCCGACACCGGCCGGGAGGCCAGGTACTACGGCGGCCACGCGATCTACAGCGACGACGACGGCCTGCACTGGCACCTCGGCTTCGTCGACGACTCCTACACCGGCCACGACAACGCCAACGAGACCACCGCCGCCCAACTCCCCGACGGACGCCTCTACTTCAACGCCCGCGACCAGAACGGCTCCAGTCCGGGCAACCGCCTGGAGGCCTGGTCGAGCGACGGCGGCGAGACCCTGGACGCCCCCTACACGGTCCAGCCGACGCTGTCCAAGGTCCCGGTGGTCGAGGGCTCCGTCCTCCAGCTCCCGGGCAGCGAGGGCCCGTTGCTCTTCTCCGCCCCCTCGGTCCCGACGGCCCGCAGGACCATGGCCCTGTGGACCAGCACGGACCAGGGCATCACCTTCGACAAGTACCTCACCCTGTCCGACCGGAAGGCCGCCTACTCCGACCTGGTCCAGGTGGCCAGGGGCACGGTGGGGGTGCTGTACGAGACGGGCACGAAGACGGCGTACGACACGATCGAGTTCCGGCGGGTCGCGGCGCCCTGAGCGGTGCACCGGGACGTGCTCCGGCCGCCCGGCCCGGGCCGCTCTCCCCGGCCGGGCAACCGAATCCGCGGATCCGGTGGTCTGGAGGGCGAGGGGGTGGCCGATGCAGGCCGAACTAGAGGACCAGTTCCAGGAATTCGTCAGAGCGCGGTGGTCGCATCTCGTACGCACCGCCTACCTGCTCACCGGCGACCCGCACCACGCGGAGGACCTGACGCAGACCGCGCTGGCGAAGGCCTACCGGTCCTGGCGGCGCGTCTCCCGGACCGACCATCCGGAGGCGTACGTCCGCCGCATGCTGGTCAGCTGCAACAGCGACCGGTTCCGCAAGCGCCGGGTCACCGAGTCGCTGACCGACGCACCGCCGGAGCGCGCCGGGTACGACGACGCGGTGTCCCGGGCCGACGAGCGCGGCACGCTGCTCGCCGCCCTGGCCGGGCTGCCGCCGAGGCAGCGCGCGGTGGTGGTGCTGCGGTACTGGGAGGACCTGTCCGAGGGGGAGGTGGCCGAGGTGCTCGGCTGCTCCCCGGGCACGGTGAAGAGCCAGGCGTCCAAGGGCCTGGCGAAGTTGCGTACGGTTCCGGGGCTCGCGCAGGCCATGAGCCACGCGGCGCCCGTGCAGGGAGGCAGCAGGTGAGCGGCGAACAGCAGGGCGGGGCGGCCGAGCCGGAGTTCGAGGACCGGGTGCGGGTGCTGCTGGCGGGGGACGCGTCCCTGGTCCGGCCGTCACCGGTGCCGTACCCGGAGATCCGGCGCCGGGGCGTGCTGGAGCGGCGCCGGCGCCTGGCCGTGGGCGGCGCGGCGCTGGCGGCGCTGGCGGTGGTGCCGGTCGGCGCGTACGCGCTGGGCGGGGGCGGCACCACGACGAGCCCGGCCGGACCCAGCCCCACCGTGCTGACCAGCGCCAGCCCGGCACCGACCGGCCCGGCCAGCGCGTCGGCCCCGGCGCCGTCCGGGACCCCGTCGGGCCCGGCCGCTCCTACGGCTTCGTCGGCGTCGTCGGCCTCGGCGTCGACCCCGTCGGGCGACCCGTCGGCCCCGGCCCGCCCGGCGTCCGCGGCGGACCAGCTGCTCGACGGGATCACCTTCGACCAGGCCGCCGCCGGACTCGGCAAGTGCCTCGACTACAACAAGGCGCACCGCATCCCCAAGGACCCGACCTACACCGACCTCGGCAGGCCGGCCGACTACCGGATCATCCTGGCGATGCGCAGCACCGGGGACTCCAACGCCCCAGGCGACGGCTACTTCGTGGTCGCGGTACGGGAGAAGCCGAAGCCGACCCGGCTCATCTGCACCGTCAAGGACGGCGCGGCCGACGGCCTGAACACCAGCATCGGGGACCCCTTCGGCGACGCGGGGACACGCGTGGCCCCGGACATCAACAGCGGCAAGCTGTACCAGCAGTCGGCCATCGACAAGGGCAACTGGAAACTGCCGTTCCGGTGGGGGATCATCGGCGGCTACCGCGCCTCGGTGGCCAGGATGACGGTCTCCTACGGCGGCGGCGCGGGCGAGGTGGTCCTCGACCACGGCTGGTTCGTCGCCACCGGCACCCTGGACAAGCAGGTCACCGCGGCCCCGCACCTGAAGGGCTACGACGCGGCGGGCAAGCTCGTCTACGACTCCGACCAGGACGCGTCCTACGAGAAGACGCTGCCCTAGCCGGCGGCTCAGCCGGTGCCGACCCCGAGCAGCAGGTTGGCGACCAGCCGGTCCGCGAACTCCTCGGTGAGGGGCTCGTCGGGCAGCAGCAGGCGGTGGTAGCAGGCCCCCCAGAGCTGGTCGACCAGGATCCGGGGGTCGGCGTCGGGGTGCAGCTGGCCGCGGTCCTGGGCACGCCGCATCGCCGCGACGGCCAGTGCGCGGCGCGGCCCCGAGTAGCGCTGGAGCAGCGCGGCGGAGAGTTCGGGGTCGGTCTGCGCCTGGCCGATGAGCCCGCCGATGACCGGCCCGGCCGGGGTCCCGGTGAGCAGCCGGACGAACGCGCGGAGCTGGGCCCTCAGGTCGGCGCCGATGTCGCCGGTGTCGGGGAAGGCGAGGGTCGGCCCGACGGCGTGGAAGTAGCCGTCGAGCGCGAGCGTGCCGCGTGAGGGCCACCACTTGTGCAGGGTCGTCTTGCTGACCCCGGCCTCCTGGGCGACCCGCTCGAAGGTGAAGGCGGCCATGCCGTCGCGCAGGAGCAGTGCGCCGGCGGCGGCGAGCACGTCGGCCCGCACCTCGTCCGCGGGCCGCCGCCCGCGCCCCCGCCGTATCGGCGTCCCTTCCGTGCCCTGCTCCACGTGCCGCCTCCCGACCGTGCCGTGTCCGTCGACCACTCACTGTGACATATGGACGCCGCGTCCACCATCTTGTTGCACGGGCTCGGCGTTCATCGACTGCCGATGCGGTCGCGCTCGGGTCCACGGCGGCTCCGCGCTTCCTCGACGGGGGCATCGCCTGACGGCGCGGTCGCCTGACGGGGTGCCGCGATGTGTCGTCGGGCGGCTGCGGCGGCGTCGTGGCCGGTCGCGCAGTTCCCCGCGCCCCTTTGCGGCGCCCTGCCCTCTGGTCAGCCGAGGAACGCGGTGATCCGGACGGCCCGCAGCGGGGCGTCCCGGCGGCGCTCGACTTCTACCGGCAGCTGTGCAGGGACTTCCGTGCCGAGAGCGAGGAGCGGACCCGCACCTACTGCTCCGACGACGCCGTCACCATGGAGAACGTGAGGACGGGGACCGTGCCCGGCTCCATGCTGGGCATCCCGGGCGGCGGGCGCCGGATCGCCTTCCGGATCCTGCACGTCTTCGAGTTCCGCGGCGGCCTGATCTCCCGGGAGAACGTGTGGCTGGACGGCGCCGCGGCGGCCGCCCGGCTGACGGCTCCCGCGTAGCACCCCGGCGCCGGCCGCCGCCCGAGCGGCCGGCGCCAACTCCCGCACCCCCGCGGCGGCATGGACCCCACCGACACGGCGCCATTGGTCCCACCTCTGACGGTTTACGCCATTCGCGCGCCTTGCCTTGACCGCCCCCGAACCCCCTCTTATGGTCGCGCTAACACCGGACGTCCGACGTCTCCTTTCCCCCACGCTGGAGGCACCGTGCGCGACGAGGCGACCCACGGCCGCAGGACGTTCCTGGCCCACACCGGCGCGCTCGGCGCGGCAGCCGGCCTGTCGGGCCTGCCCGCCCTCTCCGCGCTGACGGCGTGCGGCCCCAAGTCCACGATCGACCTCGGCGGCAGCGGCTCCGACCGCACCCTCACCGCGGTGATCGGCTACGGCAACGACGGCAGCTGGGACCCCACCCAGACCGCGTCCGCGTTCGCGATGGCCGCCAACAACCACCTCTACGAGGGCCTCGCCGACACCGACCCGATCACCCGCGCCCCCTACCCGGCGCTGGCGACCCGGCTGCCCGCCGACGCGAACGCCACCACCTGGCGGTTCACCCTGCGCTCCGGGGCCACCTTCCACGACGGGAAACCGGTCACCGCCCACGACGTGGTCTTCGTCTTCGACCGGATCCTCGACCCCGGCACCCAGACCCTCGCCCAGGGCTTCTTCGCGAGCTGGCTGAAGGAGGCCCGCGAGGTCGACGCCCGGACCGTCGACCTGGTGCTGAAATTCCCCTTCCCGGACGGCGTCGCCCGCCTCACCCTCGCCAAGATCATGCCGAAGCACGTCTTCTCCCGGCCCGGCGCCTGGGACGACGCGATCAGGGGACTGGCGGTCGGCTCAGGACCGTACCGGCAGACCGGCCACCACCCGAAGTCGAACACCACCTTCGCCGCGTACGACCGCTACAACGGCCCCCGCAGGCCGGCCTTCCGGAAGATGAACTGGCTGACGATCGTCGACGCCGCCTCCCGCGTGGCCCGGATCTCCGGGGCCGGCGCCGGCGCCCAGATCTCCGACAACATCCCCTACGCCAACATCCCCCGCCTCGAACAGGGCGGCCTCTCGGTCGGCGGCGGCGCCGGGATGAACAACGCGTTCCTGATGTTCAACACGCGGCACAAACCCTTCGACGACGTCCGGGTCCGCCAGGCCCTGCACTACGCCATCGACAAGGCGAAGCTCGTCGAGGTCGCCCTCAAGGGCCACGGAAAACCGGCCAGTTCGTTCCTGAACGAGACCAACCCCGCCTACCGCCGCGCGAAGACGGTCTACGACCACGACCCCGACCGGGCGAAGGCGCTCCTGAAGGCCGCCGGAGTCAGCGGCCTGCGCGTGAACATCCTCGCCTCCAACGTGAGCTGGCTCGTCGACTGCCTGCCCACCATCAAGTCGTCCTGGGACGCGATCGGCGTCGCCACGACCCTGTCCCCGCAGGAGACCACGGCCGTGTTCACCAAGTTGGACCAGAAACAGGACTACCAGGTCGTCGCCGCCGTCTCGAACCCCAACCAGTTCGGCCTCGACGCCGACCTGATCATGCACTACAACTACGGCCCCCGGAACCTGTGGATGGGCTACGCCCGCTGGGCCGACGACGCCGCCGCCAAGCAGCTCTTCAAGGACATGGACGCGGCCACCCGCGAACCGGACCCGGACAAGAAGAGGACGATGATCCAGGAGTACCTCGACGTCGTCGCCGAACAGGCCGTCCTCTACCCGGTCGTCCACAACGAGCTGATCACCGCCTGGGACCCGCGCAGGCTCACCGGCATAAGGGCCCAGCCCTACCCGGGCATCAACGTCCTCACCGCCAAGTGGGCCTGACCGCATGACCGCCGTCCTGCGCATCCTGCTGCGCCGCACCGCCCTGCTGGTGCCCCTGCTGCTCGGCATCGCCCTGTTCGTCTTCCTGGTGATGCGGTTCTCCGACGTCGACCCGGCGTCCGCGTTCTTCCAGGGCGCCAACCCCACCCCGCAGCAACTGCACGCCTTCCGCGCACGCAACGGCCTCCTCGACCCCCTGCCGCTGCGCTACGTCCACTTCGTCGGCGGCCTGCTCCACGGCGACCTCGGCACCAGCGCCCTCACCCGCACCCCGGTCCTCGACCAGGTCCTCACCGCCCTGCCGCTCACCCTCCAGCTGACCTTCCTCGGCCTCGGCATCGCCGTCGTCCTGGCCCTCGCCGGAGGCGTCACCGCGGCCATCCACCGCGACCGCTGGCCCGACCAGGTCATCCGCGTGCTCTCCCTGGTCGGCGTCGCCGCCCCCGCCTTCTGGCTGGCCCTGCTGATGATCCAGTACCTCGCCGTCGACCGCGGCTGGTTCCCGTCCGGCGGCTACATCAACCCCGAGGACTCCGTCACCGGCTGGCTGAGGACCATGGCCCTGCCCGCCCTCGCGCTCTCCCTCCCGGTCGCCGCCCAGCTCACCCGGATCGTCCGCACCTCGGTGGTCGAGGAACTCGACAAGGACTACGTCCGCACCGCGATCGGCAGCGGCCTGCCGCCCCACGTCGTCGTCGGCCGCAACGTGCTCCGCAACGCCCTGGTCAACCCCCTGACCGTGCTGGGCCTGCGGGTCGGCTACCTGCTCGGCGGCGCCGTCGTCATCGAGACCGTCTTCGCCCTGCCCGGCATGGGCAAGCTGATGATCGACGCCGTCCAGAACGGCGACCCGGCCGTCGTCCAGGGCGTCGTCCTCACCACCGCGACCGGCTTCGTCGTCGTCAACCTCGTCATCGACATCCTCTACCTGCTGGTCAACCCGCGCCTGAGGGAGGCCACATGACGACGTTCACCCGCGCGGCCCTCACCACCGCCCTAGCCCGGCCCGGCGTACGGCTGCGCAGACTGTCACCGCTGTCGAAGGCGGCCCTCGCCTTCCTCACCGTGATCGTCCTGGTCGCGGTGTTCGCCCCCCTCCTCGCCCCCGACGACCCCCTGGCACAGCAGGCCCCCGCCGACGGCACCGGCCACCCCTCCGCCGGCCACTGGATGGGCCAGGACAGCCTCGGCCGGGACATCCTCAGCCGGCTGATGTACGGCGCCCGCTGGTCCCTCGCCATCGGCCTCGGCGCCACCGGCCTCGCCCTGGTCGCCGGAGCCCTCCTGGGCGCCCTCGCGGCCACCTCCCGCAAGGCCGTCGACGAGACCCTGATGCGCTGCCTGGACGTGGTGATGGCGTTCCCCGGCATCGCCCTCGCAGCCGTCCTGGTCGCCGTCTTCGGCGGCGGCATCACGGTCCTGATCTGCGCCATCGCCTTCCTCTTCACCCCACCGGTCGCGAGGGTCGTCCGCGCCAACGTCCTCGACCAGTACGGCGAGGACTACGTCACCGCGGAACGCGTCATCGGCGCCCGCACCCCGCACATCGTGATCCGCCACGTGGCGGTCAACTGCCTCGCCCCCGTCCTCGTCTTCTGCACCGTCCAGGTCGCCGAGGCCATCGTCTTCGAGGCGTCCCTGTCCTTCATCGGCGCGGGCGTACGGCCCCCCGACCCGTCCTGGGGCAGCGTCATCGCCGACGGCAAGAACATGGTCCTGACCGGCGGCTGGTGGGCCACCCTCTTCCCCGGCCTGCTGATCCTCCTCACCGTCCTCTCCCTGAACGTCCTCTCCGAGGGCGTCTCGGACGCGTGGGCGTCACCGGCGGCGCGGGAGACGGAGCCGGCGGAGCCTGTGGAGGTGGTCGAGCCAGGGGAGGCCCTGGAGCTCCCGTCCCTGACCGAGGCGGCCGACCGGCTACGACGGCGTGCCCGCCCCCTCCCCTCCCGGGAGGGCCCACCGGTCCTCTCCGTGAAGAACCTCACCATCGCCTTCCCGGACCGCCACCGGGGCACGAACATCGTCAACGGCATCAGCTTCGACATCCACCCGGGCGAAGTCCTGGGCCTGGTAGGAGAGTCGGGCTGCGGCAAATCCCTCACGGCCCTCACGATCACGGGCCTCCAACCGAAGACGGCACGGGTAGCGGGCCGAATCGATTTCTACACCGGTGAGGGAACGCGCCCCATAGGGGCGCGGGGAACTGCGCGACCAGCCACAACGCACCCGCAGCGGCCCGTGGACCTCACCACCCCCCACCACCGCCTCCTAGGCCACGAACTCGCGATGGTCCACCAGGACGCCCTCTCCTCCCTGAACCCGTCCATGACGGTCAACGCCCAGCTCAAGCAGCTGACAAGACGAGGCGGTCACCGCACCCCCGCCGAACTCCTCACCCTCGTCGGCCTCGACCCGCCCCGCACACTGCGGAGCTACCCCCACGAACTCTCCGGCGGCCAACGCCAACGCGTCCTCATCGCGATGGCCCTCTCCCGCGACCCCCGCCTGATCATCGCCGACGAACCCACCACCGCCCTCGACGTCACCGTCCAGGCCCAGGTGATGGAACTCCTGCTCCGCCTCCGCGAGGAACTCGGCTTCGCGCTGATCCTCGTCTCCCACGACCTCGCCCTGGTCGCCGACGTCACCGACCGGGTGGTGGTGATGTACGGCGGCCAGATCGTCGAGACCGGCGTCACCGCCGAACTGGTCGGCGCCCCCACCCACCACTACACGCGCGGCCTGCTCGGCAGCGTGCTGTCGCTGGAGTCCGGGGCCGAACGCCTCACCCAGATCAGGGGCGTGGTCCCGTCCCCCGCCGACTTTCCCGCGGGGTGCCGCTTCAGCGACCGCTGCCCGGCCGCGACCGGCATCTGCCGTACGACACCACCCGGCCTCACCGGCACCCCCACCCATACCGCGGCCTGTCACCACCCGGCCGTCGACCTGGCGGCGAGCACGGAGGCGGTGACATGAGCGCGGTGGAGCTGACCGGCGTCGACGTGGTCCACCGGGCCCGCGGCGGGGGCCTGTTCGGCCGGGACCGGGTGTACGCGCTGACCGGCGCCGACCTCACCGTGGCGCCCGGCGAGACGGTCGGCGTGGTCGGCGAGTCGGGGTGCGGGAAGTCGACGCTGGCGAAGGTCCTGGTCGGCATCCAGCGGCCGACGGCCGGCACGGTCGCCTTCCACGGCCGCGACCTGTGGGCGATGACGCCGGGCGAGCGCCGCACGACCGTCGGCGCGAGCACCGGCATGGTCTTCCAGGACCCGTCGACGGCCCTCAACCGCCGCCTGCCCGTCCGCCGCATCCTGCGCGACCCGCTGGACGTCCACGAGCGCGGCACCAAGGCCGAACGGGAGGACAGGGTACGGGAGTTGATGAGCCTCGTCGGGCTGCCCCGGGCGCTCGCCGAGGCCCTGCCCGGCCAGCTCTCCGGCGGCCAGCGGCAGCGCGTCGCGATCGCCCGCGCGCTCGCCCTGGACCCCGACCTGGTGGTGGCGGACGAACCGACCAGCGCCCTGGACGTCTCGGTCCGCGCCCAGATCCTCAACCTCCTCCTCGACCTGCGCGAACGCCTCGGCCTCGCCATGGTCTTCGTCTCCCACGACATCCAGACGGTACGGCGGATGAGCGACCGGGTGATCACCATGTACCTGGGCCGGATCGTCGAGGACACCCCGGCCGCCGACGTCACCGGCCACGCCCGGCACCCGTACACCCGGGCCCTCTTCTCGGCCACCCCGGGCCTGCTGAACCCGATCGACCCGATCCCGCTCACGGGCCCGGTGCCCTCGGCGACCCGGCCGCCGTCAGGGTGCCCGTTCCGCACCCGCTGCTGGCGGGCGGACGACGCGTGTGCCCTCCGCATGCCTGACTTCACGGCCGCGTCACGGCCCGGTCACCGCTACCGCTGCCACCACCCCGTTCATCCTGTGGAGGAGGACCAGCCGAGCCACAGCCTGCCCAGGGAGCCCTGATGACGCTGCCCACCCCGCTCACCGGTGTCGTACCGCCCGTCTGCACGCCCCTGACACCGGACCGCGAGGTGGACGTCGCCTCCCTGAGGCGGCTCGTGGACCATCTGACGGCGGCCGGGGTGGACGGCCTGTTCGTGCTGGGATCGACGTCGGAGGTGGCCTACCTGACGGACCGGCAGCGCAGGCTGGTCACCGAGACGGTGGTCGCGCACGTGGCCGGCCGGCTCCCGGTCCTGGCGGGCGTCGTCGACATGACGACCCCCCGGGTCCTGGACCACGTCGCGTCCGTCACCGCGGCCGGCGCGGACGCCGTCGTCGTCACCGCCCCCTTCTACACCCGCACCCACCCCGCCGAGATCGCCCGCCACTTCCGGCTGGTCGCCGAGCGGTCGCCGGTCCCGGTCATCGCCTACGACATCCCGGTCGCCGTCCACAGCAAACTCCCCGCCGACCTGGTGCTCGAACTGGCCGCCGCCGGGGTGCTGGCCGGGCTGAAGGACTCCAGCGGCGACCTGGCGGGCTTCCGCGAGGTCGTCACCGGGAGCAGGGGCCTGACCGGGTTCAGCGCGCTGACGGGGTCCGAGCTGACCGTCGACTCGGCCCTCGCGCTGGGCGCCGACGGCGCGGTCCCGGGCCTCGCCAACGTCGACCCGGACGGCTACGTCCGCCTCCACCGCCTCTGCCGGGCAGGTGACCGGGACCGGGCCCGGGCCGAGCAGGAGCGGCTGTGCGGCCTCTTCCGGATGACCGCCGTCGGGGACCCGGCCCGGATGGGCGGCAGCTCGGCGGGGCTCGGCGCGTTCAAGGCGGCGCTGCACCTGCGCGGGGTGATCGACTGCCCCGCCACGGCCGAGCCCCAGGTGCCGCTGTCGCAGGAGGAGACCGAGTGCGTGGCGAAGTACCTGGCGGGCGCCGGCCTGATGTAGCGGCCGCCCGGCCCTTCGCGTGTGCGG
The DNA here is from genome assembly GCF_043201715.1 of Streptomyces sp. NPDC048291. Taxonomy (NCBI): domain Bacteria; kingdom Bacillati; phylum Actinomycetota; class Actinomycetes; order Kitasatosporales; family Streptomycetaceae; genus Streptomyces; species Streptomyces sp. NPDC048291. Next base: position 68,808 of record NZ_JBICZC010000002.1, on the reverse strand, counting down.
GACAGACTCCGGCCGAGTCTAGGCACGCAGCGCCACACCGGTGATGCGAAGCGTGAAATTCCCAGGGGCGGGGGAGCCAGGTGAGGTGAACGCGATGAACCTCCCCATCGGCTCCTGCGCCGTAGACACCCGTACCGGACGGCTGGGCATCGTCATGGGCCACGAGGGCCCCTACGTGCAGTTGCGGCCGTACGGGGGAGGACGGGAGTGGGACGCGCCCCCGGACGCCGTACGCGTCGCCACCCAGGCCGAACGGCTCGGCGCGGCCACCGCCCACGCCAACGCCCGCAGCCGCGGCGAGGCCTCCTGAGGGCCGCCTTGCCCGGCGCCCCCGGCCGGCGGCAGGGCAGAATGGGCCCATGAGCCTGTTCCGCGACGACGGCATCGTGCTGCGCACCCAGAAGCTGGGTGAAGCGGACCGCATCATCACGCTGCTCACCCGCGGGCACGGCCGGGTGCGCGCGGTGGCCCGTGGGGTGCGGCGGACGAAGTCGAAGTTCGGGGCCCGGCTCGAACCCTTCTCCCACGTCGACGTGCAGTTCTTCGCCCGGGGGAGCGAGCTGGTCGGGCGCGGGCTGCCGCTGTGCACGCAGAGCGAGACCATCGCGCCGTACGGCGGCGGGATCGTCACCGACTACGCCCGGTACACCGCCGGGACGGCCATGCTGGAGACCGCCGAGCGGTTCACCGACCACGAGGGCGAGCCGGCCGTGCAGCAGTACTTGCTGCTCGTGGGGGGCCTGCGGACCCTCGCCCGCGGGGAGCACGCCCCGCACCTCGTCCTCGACGCCTTCCTGCTGCGCTCCCTCGCCGTCAACGGCTACGCGCCGAGCTTCGAGGCCTGCGCCAAGTGCGGCATGCCCGGACCGAACCGCTTCTTCTCGGTCGCCTCCGGGGGCAGCGTCTGCGTCGACTGCCGGGTGGCCGGCAGCGTCGTACCCTCGCCGCAGACCCTGGTTCTGCTCGGCGCGCTGCTTACGGGAGACTGGGAGACCGCGGACGCGGCCGAGGCCCGGCACGTCCGGGAGGGCAGCGGGCTGGTGTCGGCCTATCTGCACTGGCATCTGGAGCGCGGGCTGCGCTCGCTCAGGTACGTAGAGAAAAGCTAGCCGGAAGAGCTAGCGGGAAAAGCCAGAGGGAGACGAGAAGCACATGGTCGTACGCGGGATCCTGGGGCGCCAGCGCCGCGAGTACAGGACGCCGGAACCGCACCCGTCCGGCGCCCGCCCGCCGAAGCTCCCGGGCGAACTGGTCCCGAACCATGTGGCGATCGTCATGGACGGGAACGGCCGCTGGGCGAAGGACCGCGGGCTGCCGCGCACCGAGGGCCACAAGGTCGGCGCCGAGCGCGTCCTCGACGTCCTCCAGGGCTCCATCGAGATCGGCGTCCGGAACATCTCGCTCTACGCCTTCTCCACCGAGAACTGGAAGCGCTCGCCCGACGAGGTCCGCTTCCTGATGAACTTCAACCGCGACTTCATCCGCAAGACCCGCGACCAGCTCGACGAGCTCGGCATCCGGGTGCGCTGGGCGGGCCGGATGCCCAGGATGTGGAAGTCGGTGGCCAAGGAGCTCCTGGTCGCCCAGGAGCAGACCAGGGACAACGACCTGCTCACCCTGTACTTCTGCATGAACTACGGCGGCCGGGCCGAGCTCTCCGACGCGGTGCAGTCGATCGCCGAGGAGGTCAAGGCGGGCCGTCTCGACCCGTCGAAGATCTCCGAGAAGACCATCCAGAAGCACCTGTACTACGGGGACATGCCGGACGTCGACATGTTCCTGCGGCCCAGCGGCGAGCAGCGCACCTCCAACTACCTGCTCTGGCAGAGCGCTTACGCCGAGCTGGTCTTCCAGGACGTGCTGTGGCCCGACTTCGACCGCCGTGACCTGTGGCGGGCGTGCATCGAATACGCCTCCCGCGACCGGCGGTTCGGCGGGGCCGTCCCCAACGAGGAACTGCTCGCCATGGAGGGCAACCAGGAGGGCAACTGACAGCCATCCGCCGTTCATGAGGGCCGTCGAGGATGCGGAAGATCCATCGCTGCCCCCCGGTCCCCCGTCTCTGGAACGGTCCTCATGAAGCGCGTCATCCCCGTCCTCTCGCTCGGTGCCCTGCTCCTCACCGCGCTCCCCGCGCACGCCACGGACTCCGGGCTCACCCACCGCGACAGCTACGGCACCAAGGCCGTCTACGCCCCCGGCCAGAACCCGCGCACCTACCAGCAGCCGCCGGCCGGCTACACCGCCGTCTTCACCGAGAACGTCTCCCGGCACGGCTCCCGCTCCGCCACCGACGGCGAGGACGGCGACACGATCCTCGCGCTCTGGAACCAGGCGAAGGCCGACGGCCAACTCACCGCGCGCGGCAAGAAGTTCGGCCCGGACGTGCAGGCGCTCGAAGCGGCCATGAGCGCGATCGGGTACGGCAACCTCAGCGGCCGCGGCAAGGACGAACTCCGCGCCACCGCCGTCCGCCTGGAGAAGCGCCTGCCGTCGCTCTTCTCCTCGATCGCCGCGAACGGCGAGAAGATCGACGTCGTCAGCTCCGGCCAGGGCCGCGCGGTCGACAGCGGTACGGTCTTCTCCACCGCCCTCACCGACGCCGACCCGGCGCTGAAGTCCTCGCTCGGCACCGCCCGCGTCGACAAGAACCTGCTCTACTTCCACAAGTCGTCCGGCGGCGCCGACTACCAGAAGTGGCTGGCGAACGACGAGCGTCTCGCCACCACCCTCAAGTCGATCACCGACCAGCCGGCCTCGCACCGCGCCGCCGCCCGGGTCCTGGGCAGGATCTTCAAGCCGGCGTTCGTCCAGCGCATCGTGAACGGCGAGTTCGCCGCCACCGCCGACGACATCACCGCCGCCACCGCCGTCTACAACCTCTACGCCATCGCGCCCGCCATGAGCGAGGAGAGCGCGGACGGCAGGGGCTGGGACTTCGACCGCTACCTCGCCCCGCGCGACGCGGCCTGGTTCGGCTACCTCGGCGACGCCGAGGACTTCTACGAGAAGGGCCCGAGCTTCTCGGACAGTGACATCACCTACAAGATGGCCCAGCCCCTCCTCGACGACCTCTTCAAGCAGGTCGAGGCCAAGCGCGACGGCACCAGCACCCTCGGCGCCGAACTCCGCTTCACCCACGCCGAGGAGATCATCCCGCTGGCCGCCCTGATGCAGCTCCCCGGCAGCGAGCAGCCCGCCACCCCCGGCGTCGACTACACCTACGCCGACAACCCCTGGCGCGGCGCCGAGACCGCCTCCCTCGCCTCCAACATCCAGTGGGACGTCTTCAAGAAGGGCGACGACTACCTGGTGCGCATGCTCTACAACGAGAAGGAGATCCCCTTCAAGGCAGCCTGCCACCCGATCAAGAAGAGCTCCAAGTTCTACAACCTGAACGAACTGGAACGCTGCTTCGGCCGCAGCTGACCCGGGCGGGCGGGGGTGGGATCGCTCACCGGCGCTGGCAGGGTGCCGCCGCGCCCACCCGTGCCGCCCCAGCGGCACGACTGCCCGCAGCTAGGACGTGCCCCGTAAGGGGCGCGGGGAACTGCGCGACCAGCCCCCACCGGCCCGCGCCCGGACGTGTCGGCTCAACCCGCGGCGCACTCCGCGCAGTCCGCGCACGTCCCGAAGATCTCGACGGTGTGGGCGACGTTGACGTACCCGTGCTCGGCGGCGATGGCCTCGGCCCACTTCTCCACCGCCGGGCCCTCCACCTCCACCGCCTTGCCGCAGGCTCTGCAGACCAGGTGGTGGTGGTGCTCGCCGGTGGAGCAGCGGCGGTAGACCGACTCGCCCTCGGACGTGCGCAGGACGTCCACCTCGCCGGCGTCGGCGAGGTTCTGGAGCGTGCGGTAGACCGTGGTCAGGCCGACCGAGTCGCCCTTGTGCTTGAGCATGTCGTGCAGTTCCTGCGCACTGCGGAACTCCTCGACCTCGTCCAGGGCCGCCGCCACGGCTGCCCGCTGACGGGTCGAGCGGCCCTTCACGGGCTGTCCAGCGGTCGTCACCGGTTGCCTCCTCACGTCACTGCCTCTGCCGGGCCATTGTGCCAGCCCGGACCGAGGGCGTTCAGACGCCGACCTCGTCGGCGGCCCCCCGGCCGGCCGGAATCGCGCACTCCGCCGGATCCCCCGCGGGCCGTCGCGCGGCGGCCGCACGGGCGCGTCGGCGGGCCAGCGGCGCGGCCAGCACGCTCAGCACGACGAACGCCGCGATCGTCAGCAGGACGATCGTCGCGCCCGGCGGGACGTACTGGTAGTACGAGGTGATCGTGCCCCCGATGGTCACCGTCACACCGATCGCGACGGCGATCGCGAACGTGGCCGCGAAGCTGCGGCTCAGCTGCTGGGCGGCGGCGACGGGGACGACCATGAGCGCGGAGACCAGGAGCAGGCCCACCACGCGCATGGCGACCGTCACGGTGACCGCCGCGGTGATCGCCGTCAGCAGGTTCAGCGCCCGCACCGGCAGGCCCGTCACCCGCGCGAACTCCTCGTCCTGGCTGACCGCGAACAGCTGCCGGCGCAGACCGAGGGTGACCAGGAGCACGAAGGCGGCCAGCACGCAGATCGCGGTGACGTCCGACTCCGACACCGTCGACAGCGAGCCGAACAGGTACGACATCAGGTTGGCGTTGGAGCCGCCCGGCGCGAGGTTGATCAGCATCACCCCGCCGGCCATCCCGCCGTAGAAGAGCATCGCGAGGGCGATGTCGCCGCGGGTGCGGCCGTACCAGCGGATCAGCTCCATCACGATCGCGCCCAGGACGGAGACCGCCGTCGCCATCCAGACGGGGGAGGTCGAGAGCAGGAAGCCCAGCCCCACTCCCGTCATCGCGACGTGGCCGATGCCGTCGCCCATCAGGGCCTGGCGGCGCTGGACCAGGTAGATGCCGACGGCGGGGGCGGTGATGCCGACCAGGACGGCGGCGAGCAGGGCCCGCTGCATGAAGGCGTAGTTCAGGAAGTCCATCAGCTCAGCAGTCCCGTGCGCAGTGGTGTGTGCTCGTCGTGGGGGTGGACGTGGTCGTGGCCGGGCAGGGCGTGCTGGCCGAGGGCGCGCGGCGGCGGGCCGTCGTGCAGGACGCAGCCGTCCCGCAGGACGACCGCGCGGTCGATCAGCGGCTCCAGCGGGCCCAGTTCGTGCAGCACGAGGAGGACCGTGGTGCCCTGCGCGACCTGCTCGCGGAGCGTCCGCGCGAGGATCTCCTGGCTGGCCAGGTCGACGCCCGCCATCGGCTCGTCCATGATCAGCAGTTCGGGTTCGGCGACCAGCGCGCGGGCGATCAGCACCCGCTGGTGCTGGCCGCCGGAGAGCGCCTCGACGTTGTCCCTGGCCCGGTCCGCCATGCCGACCAGGCCGAGGGCGTGCCGTACGGCCGCGTGGTCGGCCCTGCGGAAGAGGCCGAAGCGGGTGCGGGAGAGGCGGCCGGCGGAGACGACCTCGGTGACGGTGGCGGGGACGCCGCCCGCGGCCGTGGTGCGCTGCGGGACGTAGCCGATCCGGGACCAGTCGCGGAAGGCCCGGCGCGGGGTGCCGAACAGGGATATCTCGCCGCCGCTCGCCGGCACCTGGCCGACGATCGTGCGGATCGCGGTCGACTTGCCGGAGCCGTTCGCGCCGAGCAGCGCGACGACCTCACCGCGGTGCACGGTGAGGTCGATGCCGCGCAGGACGGGGCGCGAGCCGAGCTCGGCGCTGACACCGCGCAGGGCTATGACGGGCTCGTCGCTCATCTCGTCGTCTCCTCCTGTCGCGTGGCGTGTCACGTGGCGGGTCACTTGGCGCCCAGGGCCTGCTGGAGGGCCTTGAGGTTGGCCTCCTGGACCGCGAAGTAGTCCCTGCCGCGGGACTTGGCGGTGATGCCCTCGATCGGGTCGAGGACGTCCGTCTTCAGCCCGGCGTCGGAGGCGATGGTCTTGGCGGTCTTGTCGCTGACGAGCGTCTCGTAGAACACGGTGGTGACGCCGTCGGCCTTGGCCATGGTCTCCAGGTCCTTCACGCGGGCGGCGCTCGGCTCGGACTCGGGGTCGAGGCCGTTGATGGCCTCCTCGGTCAGGCCGTAGCGCTCGGCGAGGTAGCCGAAGGCGGCGTGGGTGGTGATGAAGACCTTGGACTTCGTGTCCGCGAGGCCGTCCTTGAACCGGATGTTCAGCTCGTCCAGCCGCTTCACCAGGGCCGCGGTGTTCTTTTCGTAGTCGGCGGCATGGTCCGGGTCGGCCTTCTGGAAGGCCTTGCCGACGCCCTCGGCGACCTGGGCGTAGCGCACCGGGTCGAGCCAGATGTGCGGGTCGAGGCCGGACAGCTCCTCGTTCTCGGAGGTGTCGTGCGAGGCCGCGTGCCCGCCGACCTCGTTGCCGTGCTGCTCCAGCGTGGTCAGGGAGGCCGCGTCGATCTTCGTCCCGACCGACGACTGGGCGACCGCGTCGTCGACGGAGGGCTGGAGGTTCTTCAGGTACAGGACCGCGTCGGACTTCTCGATCCCGATGATCTGCTTGGGGCTGATCTCCAGGTCGTGCGGCTCCTGGCCGGGCTGGGTGAGACTGGTGACGTGGACGTGGCTGCCGCCGATCTGATCGGCGAGGTAGGCCATCGGGTAGAACGACGCGACGACGTCGAACTTTCCCGTCTGGGCCGCCGTGGCGTCGCCGCCGCAGGCGGTGAGGGTGGCCATGCCGAGCGCGGTGACGGTGGTCGCGGCGGCCGCGGGTATGAGGCCTCGTCGTACGTTCATGAGAGTCATTTTCAACAAATATGGAAACCGTTGTCAACAAACCTCTGGAGGGGAACCGATTTGGTTGAGGGGGAGGCCCCGCCGGTACCCTGAGGCATTCGCTCTGAAGCGTCTTTGCTTCGTCGCCCGTCGTCGTAATGAAGAGAGCACCGTGGCCGCCGACAAGATCGACACCATCGTCAGCCTGAGCAAGCGCCGTGGCTTCGTATTCCCGTGCAGTGAGATCTACGGCGGCCAGCGTGCCGCCTGGGACTACGGGCCGCTGGGTGTCGAGCTCAAGGAGAACCTGAAGCGCCAGTGGTGGCGCTACATGGTGACGTCCCGCGAGGACGTGGTCGGTCTCGACTCGTCCGTCATCCTGGCCCCCGAGGTCTGGGTGGCCTCCGGTCACGTCGCCACCTTCACGGACCCGCTGACCGAGTGCACCGCCTGTCACAAGCGGTTCCGCGCGGACCACCTGGAGGAGGCGTACGAGGCCAAGCACGGCCGTCTCCCGGAGAACGGCCTCGCGGACGTCAACTGCCCCAACTGCGGCAACAAGGGCCAGTTCACCGAGCCCAAGCAGTTCTCGGGTCTGCTCTCCACCCACCTCGGCCCGACCCAGGACAGCGGCTCCGTCGCCTACCTGCGGCCGGAGACCGCGCAGGGTATCTTCACCAACTTCGCCCAGGTACAGACCACTTCGCGCCGCAAGCCGCCGTTCGGCATCGCGCAGATGGGCAAGTCCTTCCGCAACGAGATCACGCCCGGCAACTTCATCTTCCGGACCCGCGAGTTCGAGCAGATGGAGATGGAGTTCTTCGTCAAGCCGGGCGAGGACGAGAAGTGGCAGGAGTACTGGATGGAGCAGCGCTGGAACTGGTACACCGGCCTGGGCCTGCGCGAGGAGAACATGCGGTGGTACGAGCACCCGAAGGAGAAGCTCTCCCACTACTCCAAGCGCACCGCTGACATCGAGTACCGCTTCCAGTTCGGCGGCAACGAGTGGGGCGAGCTGGAGGGTGTCGCCAACCGCACCGACTACGACCTGAACGCCCACAGCAAGGCCTCCGGCCAGGACCTCTCCTACTTCGACCAGGAGGCCGGGGAGCGCTGGACGCCGTACGTCATCGAGCCGGCGGCCGGTGTCGGCCGCGCGATGCTGGCCTTCCTCCTGGACGCCTACGTCGAGGACGAGGCGCCCAACGCCAAGGGCAAGCTGGAGAAGCGCACGGTGCTCCGCCTGGACCACCGCCTCGCCCCGGTCAAGGTCGCGGTCCTCCCGCTCTCCCGCAACCCCGAGCTCTCCCCGAAGGCCAAGGGCCTCGCCCAGGCGCTGCGGCAGAACTGGAACATCGAGTTCGACGACGCGGGTGCCATCGGCCGCCGCTACCGCCGCCAGGACGAGATCGGTACGCCGTACTGCGTGACCGTCGACTTCGACACCCTCGAGGACAACGCGGTCACGGTCCGCGAGCGCGACACCATGAAGCAGGAGCGCGTCTCCCTCGACCAGATCGAGGGCTACCTCGCCGGCCGCCTGCTGGGCTGCTAGGTCCGCGGCCCTTCCGCCTTCCCGCCCACCCTCCCACCCGACTCGGTCGGCTGGGAGGGTGGGCGTTTCGCGTACCGGGGCGGGCGGCCGACCTGAGGGGCGCTGGGGTCCCCCCGGCCGGTGTCCGGCACCGCCGGGATCCGCCGCTGTGGCTGATCGCCGTCGCGGCGGGAGGGGCGGGGCGCTCTGGTTCCCTACAGGTCCAGGTCCACGTAGAGCGCCGCGTGGTCCGACGCCTCCGTGAGCTTCGACGTCACCGTGTCGAAGGACTTGATGCCGTCCGCGAAGATGCCGCGGGTCTCCAGGCCCACGTGCTGCACCTCGTGCCACAGCGGCGGCGGGAGCAGCAGGTAGTCGATCTTGTCCCCGCGCCGGGTGCACTGTCCGTGGGTGCCGGGCTCCCCGTGGTAGCTGGGGTGGCTCATGACATCGCGCAGACCGGCGTCCAGCAGCTGCGCCACCGCTTCGCTGTCCGGGTCGTCGTTGAGGTCCCCGGCGACCATGACGTGCGGGGTGCGCTCCGCCGCCGCCCGGTAGAGCTCCGCCACCCGCTTCGCCTGGGCCAGCCGCAGCTCCGGGTCGTCCTGGAACTTGCTCTTGAGGTGGTTGCCGAGGATCACCAGCGGCGTTCCGTCGAGCTGTATCTCGAACTCGGGGCAGTCCCGGCTGAACAGCCGGTCGGCCGGGCGGGCCGGGTCGGTGTCGAAGAGGTGGGACCGGACGGACGTGATCGGGTGCCGGCTGAGGATCCCGACGTCGATGCCCCGGGGGTCGTTGCCGTCGATCAGCAGGTTGTACGGGTACGGCCGTCTGCCCAGCGCCTGCGCGAGGACGTCCGTGTCGAAGCGCTCCAGGGTGAGCCGGTCCTCGACCTCCACGGTCAGCAGGATGTCGGCGTCGACCTCCGCGACCACCCGGCCGGTGTTCCGCACCGTGCTCATGTCGAGGTCGTCCTGCCCCAGTTCGGCCCATCCGGTCCACGAGCCCCGGCCGGTGGCGGTGATGTCCTGGGGGGTCTTCACCGGCTTGGTCGTGTCGAAGAGCCCGGTCTTCTTCCCGGGGCGGGACTGGTTGATGACGATCGGCGGCGGGCCCTTCGGGTTCGGGTGTCGCGGGTCGTCGACCTCGTTCGCCCGGTACGTCCTGATGATCTGGACGATCTCCGTCTTGTCGGCGTCCGTGTATGTCGGCAGGTCGAGGATGGCGACCAACTTGGCGAAGTCGGCCAGGACTTGCTCCCGGTCGGCCGGATTCTCCAGGCGGAAGGCCGTGGGCCGGCGGAAGAGGTTCTCCATGTTGAACGTGGCGATGCGGATGCTCATGGCGGCCTCCTCGGCGGCGCGAGAGCACCGAGGGAAACGGCCGGTGGCAGGCGCCGCCGGTGACTGCTCGCCGGCAGTTCCATTCTCGGAGCCCGGGCGGTGTCTGTCGAACGGAGGCAGGCCGCCGGCCTGCGGCGTCCCGCCCCGGCCGCCCGGGGGCCGAACGGGCTCAACGCCCTTGGAGCGACTTCACGTTGTCGCCGAACGTCCAGTTCTTCGAGTCGAGCCGCTGCCCACCAGGCCGGTCTCGATGTCGATGCCGTCGAAGTTGTACTTCCTCAGTACGTTCTTGCGAGGAACCCCAAGATCTCAGCCCTGAGAGGAATCGCATCTTTGTGGTCGCGGCGCGGAGCGCCGCGGTATCGCTCGTGCGTGCCTGGCCGCGATGCGGCCGGGTGCCGTCGCCGGTGGCTGCACGCGCCGCCGGCATCACCCGGTCGGATGACGTGTGGGGAACATGCGGCGGGCGGTCGTACGCGTGTATAGGTTGAGTGATCGCGAAACATGTGGTGGCCGAGGCAGAACGCACCGGTCGCGGGATCGCTCTGGAAGATCTCACAGGCATCCGCGAACGGGTACGGCTTCGCAAGCCCCAACGGGCCGCCCACTCCAGCTGGTCGCTCGCCCGACTGGGGGCGTTCATCGCGTACAAGGCCCGCCGGGCAGGGGTGCCGGTGGTTTACGTCGATCCGGCGTACACCTCTCGCACCTGTGCCGAGTGCGGCCACATCGACAAGGAAAGCCGGGTCTCGCAGGCCTGGTTCGTGTGCCGCAACTGCGGATTCGTTGATCACGCAGACCGGAACGGCTCCCGCGACATCCGCGCCCGTGCGGGGGAGTTGTGGCGATGCGGGGCCCAGTCAACGGCCCCTGCTCCATCCTCGCGCGAGCGGGGCGGAGCTGGACGCAAACGCAGCGCCACAGCCAGTGGCGCGCGTTGTGCTGGCCCGTCGCTCTGGCGACGGGTAGTTGACGATCGGGGCGATCGTCGCGACGAACTTGTCCGCGCCTCCGGGGGTGTCGCCACCTTTGCGCCCGTGTCCATACCGTCCTCCCGGAGAGCCGTTCCGTCGGAACGGATCAGAGGGAAGGCCGCGTCGACCACGATGTGGCTGTGCGCGGCGATCCGGGAGTCGGTGATCGGGGTCCAGCCGAACGGCGGTTGCACGCCGTTGGCCGAGCCGACCCAGCATGCGGGGCCTCCCGGTGGGGTCGGGGCGCGGCGCGCGGATGTCGTAGACATGACAGTGTTCGCGGTCCAGACCTTCCGTCAATAGGTCTGGACCATTTCGCAAGGAAGGGTGACAGCTATGGAATGACAGATATTGAAATATGTCAGCTGTCATGCCAGAGTGGAGCCATGACGACGCACACCCGCTCCCTCGGTTCCACCGGCCCCCGGGTCTCCGCCCTCGGCCTCGGCTGCATGGGCATGTCCGCGCTGTACGGCGAGGCCGATCGCGCCGAGTCGGTCGCCACGATCCACGCCGCCCTCGACGCCGGCGTGACCCTGCTCGACACCGGCGACTTCTACGCCATGGGCCACAACGAGATGCTGATCGGCGAGGCCCTGCGCACCGCCCCCGCCGGACTCCGCGAAAAGGCGCTGACCAGCGTCAAGTTCGGCGCCCTGCGCGACCCGGACGGCGGCTGGAACGCCTACGACGGCCGCCCGGCCGCCGTGAAGAACTTCGCCGCCTACTCCCTCCAGCGCCTCGGCGTCGACCACATCGACGTCTACCGGATCGCCCGCGTCGACCCGGACGTGCCGATCGAGGAGACGGTCGGCGCTATCGCCGAACTCGTCGAGAAGGGGCACGTCCGGCACATCGGCCTCAGCGAGGCGAGCGCGGCCAACATCCGGCGGGCCGCCGCCACCGCCCCCATCGCCGACCTCCAGATCGAGTACGCGATCATCACCCGCGACATCGAGCGGGAGATCCTGCCGACCACCCGTGAGCTGGGCATCGGCATCACCGCGTACGGCGTGCTCTCCCGGGGCCTGATCTCCGGCCACTTCACCCGCGACCGGCAGTTCGGCGCGGGCGACTTCCGGGCCTTCTCGCCGCGCTTCCAGGGCGACAACCTCCGGCACAACCTCGACCTCGTCGAGGCGCTGCGCAAGATCGCCGAGGAGAAGGGCGTCACCGTCGCCCAGATCGCCATCGCGTGGGTGCTCTCCCGGGGCGACGACATCGTGCCGCTCGTCGGCGCCCGCACCCGCGAGCGGCTCGCCGAGTCCCTGGGCGCGCTGGACGTCACCCTGGACGCGGCCGACCTGGCGGCGATCGAGGAGGCCGTACCGGCGGACGCGGCGGCGGGCACCCGCTACCCGGCCGCGCAGATGAGCCATCTCGGCACCGAGCACTGACCGCGGCGGCAGGTACCGTCTAGGCCATGGCAGCGACGTCCCCGACCCCGGCACCGGCCCCGACTCCGGCCCCGACCCCGACCCCGGTCCTGACCGCCGAGCGCATCCTCGAGGCGACCGAGGAGGTGCTGCGCCGGCACGGCCCGGCCAAGGCCACCGTGGTGGACGTGGCCCGCGCGCTCGGCGTCAGCCACGGCAGTGTCTACCGGCACTTCCGGACCAAGGCGGCGCTGCGCGAAGCGGTGACGAAGCGGTGGCTGGACCGCACCTCGGCTGAGCTGTCCGGCATCGCGGCCGGCGACCGGGAGCCGGCGGTCCGGCTGGGCGACTGGCTGCGGGCCCTGTTCGACGCGAAGCGCCGCAAGGCGGGCGCCGACCCGGAGCTGTTCGCCACCTACATGGTGCTGGTCGACGAGAACGGCCCGGCGGTCACCGAGCACATCGCCGACCTGACCGGCCAGCTGACCGCGATCATCGCGGACGGGGCCGGGACCGGTGTCTTCACCGTGCCCGACCCCGCCGCCGCGGCCCGGACCGTCTTCCAGGCCACCGGCCGCTTCCACGACCCGGGCTACGCGCGGGAGTGGGTGCGGCCGGAGGCCGAGGCGGACTTCGGGTCGCTGGTGGAGCTGCTGCTGCGCGGCCTCAGCTCACGTTGACCGTCACGGTCGGGGAGTAGACCTTCTTGCCGACCGCCGCGACCCGCAGGTGCTCGGTGCCCGGGTTGTTGAGCTTCCCGGTCAGCGAGTAGGAGCTGCCGTTCCTGACCTTCGCGTTCGCCTTGAGCGGGATCCACTTGCCGTCCTTCTGGTGCTGGAGCACCAGCGGCCAGCCGACCTTCAGGCCGGAGGTGCGGCCGGTGAAGGTCACCGGGTCACCGGGCTTGACCGAGGTCTTGTCCGCCTTGACCGAGATCGAGGCCGCGGTGGTCGGGCTCGGCTTCGGCTCCGGCTTGGAGCTCATGTGCGGCATGCCGGTCATGGTGGGCGACGGGGTCGGCTTGGCCCCGGAGGCGAAGGCCCCGGCGGAACCGGCCGACAGCAGGGCCACGGAGAGCGCACCGGCGGCGAGGGCCCGGGAGATCTGGCGCTGGGTGGTGTGCATGGAAGTACTCCTGTCGAGGGACGGGGGGACCTCTCAAGGCTTGGCCGGGTCGCGCCGGGCGGCGACCCGAGCGGCCCCGGAAGCGGTCCGCACCGCCCTTTGATTCGGTAAAGACCGCAGGTGGCGACGGGTGCTCTGACCTCGCGATTCCCACCCGGAGCCTCACTCGAACGGCGTAACGCGCGGACTAGGCGGTGACCCGCCAGAAGTCCCGCATCAACGAGGTCGACGCCGGACCCGTCATGGCCGTCTGTGTCAACAGGACCGTGACCGTGCCGGTGGCCGGGACGACGTGCGCGGTGGTGCCGGTGCCGCCGACCCAGCCGTACCGGCCGGGCACCGACCAGGGGTCCGTGGGGGCGACGTCGACCGAGCCTCCGTACCCCCAGCCCTGGCCCTCCAGGAAGAGCGCGGCGTGCTCGCGCTGGGCCGCCGTCAGGTGGTTGGTGGTCATCCGGCTGACCGAGGTGGCGGTCAGCAGACGGCGGCCGTCCGGGGCTGCGCCCGCGTTCAGCAGCATGCGGCCGAACGCCAGCCAGTCGTCGGCCGTGGAGACGAGCCCGCCGCCGCCCGACGGGAAACGCGGCAGGCTGCTGTACGCGCCGTCCGGGGTGTCCGTCAGCCGCAGGGTGCCGTCCGCGGCGGGGGCGTAGGACGAGGTGAAGCGGTGCCGTTTCGGCGCGGGCACCTCGAACGCCGTGTCCCGCATGCCCAGCGGCTCGAAGATCCGCTCCGCCAGGAAATCGGGCAGGGTACCCCCCGACACCCGGGCGACCAGGATGCCCTGGAGGGCGGACGAGGTGCCGTACAGCCAGGCCTCGCCCGGCTGGTGCAGCATCGGCACCCGGGCGAGCAGGCCCAGCCAGGTGTCCGGGTCCGGCCAGTCCCGGAAGGGCAGGCCGTGGTCCTGGACCGCGGTCAGGGCCCGCACGGCGGGCAGCGAGAAGTCGGCGGCGAGGCCCCAGCCGGCGCGGAAGCTCAGCAGGTCCTCGACGGTGACCGGGCGGTCCGCGGGCACCACGTCGTCGACGGGACCCGTGGGCGTGCGGACCACCGTCGGCTTCGCCAGCTCCGGCAGCCAGTCGGCCACCGGGTCGCCGAGCCCGATCCGGCCCTCGTCCACCAGCATCAGCACCGCGGCGGCGGTGACCGGCTTGGTGACCGACGCGATGCGGAAGACCGAGTCCCGGGCCATCGGCGCGGACCCCTCGACGTCGGTGTGCCCGACGGCCACCACCTCGACGTCGCCGCCGCGGGCCACGAGGCCCACGGCTCCGGGGACGGTCCCGGCCTCGACGTGGTGGCGCAGGGTGGCGTGCAGCGGGGAGAGGGTCATCGGTCGTCCTTCCGGTGGGCGCGGTGTCGGCTGGTACGACTTCCGGGCACGCGGAAAGTCATCGTGCGGTCCGAATCGCCCGCCCGCGGAAGGTCATCGCGCGGGGCCGAATCGCCCGCCCGCGGAAGGTCATCGCGAGGGCTGGGTGCCCGCCGGGTCCACGGTGGCCTGGTGGGCCTCGGCCAGGTGCTCCTGCGCCTTCAGCCAGGGCAGGAACTGCGCGCCCTTCTTCCAGCCGCAGGTGTCGCATTTGATCGTGCGCTGCACCCCCGTGCGCTGCACCCGGACCACGTGTTCCCGGCCGTGCTGGTCCCAGCGGCTGACCTTGCTCTCGTCGATCTGCGACATTGACGCCTCCGGAGTCTGTGCCCGGTCTGCTGTCCGGCACGTGTCGACGGCGGGCCGACGGCAAGGAGTGTGCAGCAAGACCAACATCAACGGGGATTTCTTCACCGGGTTTTGTCGAGGACGTCCCCGGAGTTCACACAGCGGACGAGGCACCGCCGCGGGGGACCAGGCCGAGGTCAGGAGGGGCCCGGGAGTGGCATCCGAAACGTCCCGGTCCCAACCTCCGGATCAAGAACCGGACTTGGTCTACCGACGGAAACCCTGGACAGGGAATTGACCCTGGCTCAAGATGAAAGCGACCTTGTGAAGCGGCCACCGGCACGGAGAGGCGATGCTGCCGGATCCTCAACGTTTCCTGGCCGTTGCCGGCCGCCGGATCGCGCGCGCCGAGGGCGCGGCCCAGGCCGTCCGCGAGCTGTACCGGGTGACGGTCCCGGACCTGGCGGACGGGCTGTTCGTGTACCTCGGCGAACACCCGCCGGACGGTTCGGAGCCGCAGCGCCTGGAGTTGGACGCAGTGCCGGCCGAACTCGGCGGCGCCATGGGCGGATCGCCCCCGCCGTCGAGACCGGTGGCGCCCGACGGCGCGCTCGCCGCGCTGCTGCGCTGCGGCAGGGCACGTGGCCGCGGCCCGGACGACGTGGACGAGGCACTCCGCGAACTCCTGGGCACGGCAACCCGGCTGCCCCAGGGGAACCGGGTCCTGCTCGCCCCGCTGCGCGCCCCCGACGCCGTCGTGGGCGTGGCGGTGTTCCTGCGGCGCCCGGACCGGGAGGACTTCGTGGACGACGACATCGCCCTGGCCGACGCGCTCTCCGCGCAGACCGCGCTCGGCGTCCGCGAGGACGCCCTCGCCGCCGCGCCGCCCGCCGCGCCGAAGGCCCCGGACGAGGACCGCCTGCGCTACGTCGGCGCCGCCACCCGGCGGATCGCCCGCGGCTTCGACACCGACGAGATCGTGCTCGGCCTGTGCCGGGCCGCCGTACCGACGTACTCCGACGCGGCCCTCGTCTACCTGCGCGACCCGCTGCCCGTCGGCGACGAACGCCCCAACGGCCCGGCCGTGCTGCGGCTGCGCCGCACCGACCGGCTCAAGGGCCCCGGCGCCGAGGATCTGGTCTGGCCCGCGGAGACGGTGAACGACGAGCAGGACGACCTGGACGCCTCCGACTGGAGCGAGGTGGTGCCCGGCGGCGCCCTCGCCGAGGTGCTGCGCGGGGTCCGGCCGGTGTTCGCCGACACCCCGCCGACCCGCGCCGCGCTGGGCGAACTCGTCGGCGCCGACAGCGCGCTGAACGACTGGATCGGCTCGCACGCGATCCTCGCCCCGCTGCGCGGCAGACGCCGGGTCACCGGTGCCGTCGTCTTCCTGCGCCGCCCCGAGCGCCCGGCGTTCGAGCCCGCCGACCTGCTGGTCGCCGCCCAACTGGCCACCCACACCGCGCTCGGCGTCGACAAGGCCGTCCTGTACAGCAGGGAGGCGTTCATCGCCGACCGGCTGCAGCGCGCCATGCTCCCGCAGACGCTGCCCCGGCCCACCGGCGTCCGGCTCGCCTCCCGCTACCTGCCGGCCGCCGAGACGGCACGGGTCGGCGGCGACTGGTACGACGCGATCCCGCTGCCCGGCAGCCGGGTGGCGCTGGTCGTCGGCGACGTCATGGGCCATTCCATGACCTCGGCGGCCGTCATGGGCCAGTTGCGGACGACCGCGCTGACCCTGGCCGGCCTCGACCTGCCCCCGCAGGAGGTCCTGCACCACCTCGACGAACAGGCCCAGCGGCTCGGCACCGACCGCATGGCCACCTGCCTGTACGTCGTCTACGACCCCGTCTCGCACCGCATCACCGTCGCCAACGCCGGCCACCCGCCGCCCATCCTGCTGCACCCGGGCGGCAAGACGGAGGTCCTCACGGTGCCGCCGGGCGCCCCGATCGGCGTCGGCGGCATCGACTTCGAGGCGGTCGAGCTGGACGCCCCCACCGGGGCCACCCTGCTCCTCTACACCGACGGCCTGGTGGAGTCCCGGCTGCGCGACGTGTGGACCGGCATCGAGCAGCTGCGCGAACGGATCGCCGCCACCGCCCAGTTGACCGGCCCCGACCGGCCGCCGCCCCTCGAGGCGCTGTGCGACGAGGTGCTCGACATGCTCGGCCCGGGCGACCGGGACGACGACATCGCGCTGCTCGCCGCCCGCTTCGACGGCATCGCGCCGAGCGACGTGGCGTACTGGACCCTGGAACCGGAGGTCGGCGCGCCCGGCCGGGCCCGCCGGCTCACCCGGCAGGCCCTGGCCGGCTGGGGCCTAGAGGACCTCACCGACACCGCCGAGCTGCTGGTCAGCGAGATCGTCACCAACGCGGTGCGGCACGCCTCCCGGCCGATCAGCCTTCGGCTGCTGCGGACCGACGTGCTGCGGTGCGAGGTCGGCGACGACGTGCCGCAGTTGCCGCGGCTGCGGCAGGCCAAGGCGACGGACGAGCACGGGCGGGGGCTGTACCTGGTGCACCGGCTGGCCCGGCGGTGGGGGACGACGCGGTTGGGTACCGGCAAGATCGTGTGGTTCGAACTCGGCGGGCCCGCCGGCTGAGTGCGCCGCAGGGGGTGCCGCGATACGCCGTCCGGCGACCGCGGCGCCGTCGTGGCTGGTCGCGCAGTTCCCCGCGCCCCCATGGGGCGCTGATCAGCCCACCGTCCGAGGCAACCGCAGGCTGAGCAGACCGGTGACCACCGCGAGGCCCAGTTGCACCAGGAGGGTGGTGACCAGGGCGTCGCGGGTGCCCTCGTGGGGGACCAGGGAGAGGAAGAGGGTGCCCAGGGTGGCCACGCCGAGGGCGAGTGCGGACTGCTGGGTGGTGACCATCACGCCGCTGCCGACCCCGGCCCGCGCCGGCGGTATCTCCGACATCACGAGGCGCAGCACGTTGGGCAGTTGCAGGGCCTGGCCGGCGCCGGCGACCGCGACCCCGGGCAGCAGCCCGGTGAAGTCCAGGTGCGGCCAGTCCCGCCGGACGGCGAGCACGATGAGGACGATGCCGGCCATCTGGATCACCGACCCGGCGGTCACCACCCGGCTGCCGTACCGGGCGATCAGCCGCGGCCCGGCGAGCGAGACGAACAGGAAGACGACCGCCATCGGGGCGAGCGACATGCCCGCCGCGACCGGGCCCAGGTGCTCCCCGCTCTGCAGGGCCACGGCGATCACGAACATGAACCCGCTGAAGCCGATGGAGAACGGCAGCATCAGCACCAGGCCCCTGCGCAGCGAGGCGAGTTCGAACAGGCTCGGCGGGACCAGCGGCGTACGGCCCGCCCGGTCGGCGCGGCGTTCCACGGCGTAGAAGGCGACGGCCACGCCCGGGAACGCGGCCAGCGACAGCCAGGTCCACAGCGGCCAGCCGGCCGCCCGGCCCTCGGTGAGCGGCGCGAGCAGGGCGAGGAGGGAGGCCGCGAGGAGCACGGTGCCGGGTCCGTCGACGGGTTCCGGCTTCTGCGACCTGGTCTCCGGCACGAACCGGGCGCCGAGCACCAGCCCGACGAGCACGACCGGCACGTTGACGAGGAACACCGAGCGCCAGCCGGTGCCCGCGATGTCGGCGGCGACCAGCACCCCGCCGAGGATCTGCCCGGCCACCATGGAGAGCCCGGCGGTGGCGCCGTACAGGCTCATGGCCCGGGCGCGCCGGCCGCCGGCGGTGGCGGCCTGGATGGTGGCGAGGACCTGCGGGAGCATCGCGGCGGACGCGGCGCCCTGGGCGACCCGGGCGGCCACCAGCGTCCAGGCGCTGGGTGCGAGTCCGCAGGCCAGCGAGGTCAGGCCGAACGCGGCCATGCCGCCGAGGAAGAGCCGGCGGCGCCCGAACAGGTCGCCGAGCCGGCCGCCGAGCACCAGCAGTACGGCGTAGGCGACGCCGTACCCGGCGACGACGAGTTCCAGGAGCGCCTCGCCGGCGTGCAGGTCGGCGCCGATGGTGGGCAGGGCGACGTTGACGATGAAGAAGTCGACGAGGGGGAGTGCGGCGGCCAGCAGGACGGTGAACAGCCCGGGGCCGCCGAGCGCCGGTGGCGCGGACGGGGACCGTACGGTCGCGGTGGTGGCGGTTTCGGTCATGGGGCGAGCCTGCGGGCTCCCGGAGACTGGTACCAGAGTCTCCTTGTCCTGGTAGTAGAAGTACCTGGCAACAGGATCGGCGACAGGGCAGGCTGGAGCCATGACGACGACGGCGCAGGAGACGACGGGCCTCCGGCAGAGCGCGGCCCCCGCCCCGGGCCGGGGCGCGGACATCCGGCGGCACGAGCTGGCCGCGTTCCTGCGCAGCCGCCGGGAGCGGATCACCCCGGAGGAGGTGGGCCTGCCGCGCGGCACCCGCCGCCGTACGCCCGGCCTGCGCCGCGAGGAGGTCGCGCAGCTCTCCGCGGTCGGCGTCACCTGGTACACCTGGCTGGAACAGGCCCGGGACATCCAGGTCTCCGTCCAGGTCCTGGACGCCCTCGCGCGCACCCTGCGGCTCGACGGCACCGAGCGCGCCCACCTCTTCCGGCTGGCCGAAGCCGTCGACCCGACCCCGGCCGCGAGCTGCACGGGCGTCACCCCGGCGCTGCAGGAGATGCTCCGGGCCCTGGAACCCCTCCCGGCCTGCGTCCAGAACAGCCGCTACGACATCCTCGCCTACAACCGCACCTACGCCCGGCTGCTGTGCGACCTCGACGCGGTCCCGCCCGAGGACCGCAACTGCATGATCCTCGTGTACACCCACCCGGAGTGGCACCGCTCCATCGTGCACCTGGAGGAGACCCGCCGTCTCATGGCCGCGAAGCTCCGCGCGTCCATGGCCGGCCATCTCGCCGAGCCGGCCTGGAAGATGCTGGTCAAGCGGCTGGCCGCGGAGTCCGCGGAGTTCCGCGAGAACTGGGAGCGCTACGAGGTGGTGGAGCTGCGCTCCAGGACCAAGCACTTCCTCAACCCGTACGTCGGCCTCCTCACCCTGGAACACACGGACCTGTTCCTGAACCCGGCGTCCGGGGCGCGGATGGTCACCTACGTCCCGGTCGACGACGGGAGCCGGGAGCGCCTGGACCGGCTGCACGAACTGGCGCGGGCGGACGCGGCAACGCCGAACTCCTGACCTGGTCACGGGAATTCGTTCGAACAACTGAGTACGCGTACTCAGGACCCGGGCGCCGTCCTCCCCCGACGATGCAGGAGGAGAGAGGGAACGAGGAAGCGACGTACCGACGACCGGCCACGGGGGAGAAGACGATGGAAACCGGCCCGGCCCGCACCGTTGTCCGGCTCATGCTCACCAACCGACTCTCGGTGGCCTACCTGGTCCTGGTCGCCGTCGTCATCGCCAAGGCCGCCGTCGACTCCGCCGGCGCGGACGACCACGGCTCCGACTACGCCTGGCTCTGGCCGCCCCTGGTCACGTTCCCGGTCTACCCGCTGCTCTCGGCGCTCGGCAGGACGGCCTGGCGCCCGGACACCCCGAACTGGTTCTTCGTCGGCACGGTCGTCGTCTCGGCGCTGCTGCAGTCCCTGGTCCTGGGCGCCCTGCGGCAGGCCGTCCTCGCCCGGCACCGCCGCTCGGTCCACTCCTGCTGACCGCTCCTGCCGACCGCGCCGTACGCGGGCGGGAGCGCGGACCGCTCAGACGCGCTCCGCGCTCCCCACGGCCGCGCGGATCTCCGGTGCCGCCAGCCGCTCCGCGGCCCGCTCCGCCGTGGCGCGGGCCCAGCCGCCGTTCGTCACGGCGCCCAGGAGCAGGACCGCGAGGCCGCAGCCGGCCAGGATCCACCAGCCGGGGCGGGCGGCGTCCACGAACCGGTCGGCGTACGACGACGAGCCGATCCCGGAGGCCAGCACCGCGCCGATCACCGCGACGCCCAGGGTCTGGCCCAGCTGGCGGCTGGTGGAGGCGACGGCGGCGGCCACGCCCGCCTGGGACCTCGGCATGCCGGAGACCGCCGTGTTGGTGATGGGGGCGTTCACGAAGCCGAAGCCGATGCCGAACAGGACGTAGCCGAGGAAGAGGGCGGTGTCCGAGGTCTCCGCCTCGAACGCGGCGAACAGGACCGCGCTCGCGGTCATCGCGACGCCGGCGATCACCAGCGGCAGCCGCGGACCCCGGCTGCCGACCAGGCGGCCGGCGAGCGGGGCGCACAGGAACATCGGGACCGCCATCGGCAGCATCCACAGGCCCGCGTGCAGGGCGTCCAGGCCGCGCACGTTCTGCAGGTACAGCGTGGACAGGAACAGGAAGCCGCCCAGGGACGCGAACGCGCTGATCGCGATCACCGTCGCGCCGCTGAACGGCGCCGAGCGGAAGAAGCGCAGGTCGATCAGGGGCTCCTCGCGGCGCGGCTCGAACCAGAGGAGTCCGGCCAGGGCGACGACGGCCACCGCGGCGAAGGGCAGCACGGTGCCCGCGCCCGCCGTCGGCGCCTCGATGATCGCGTACGTCAGCGAGCCGAACAGGGCGATGACCAGTACCTGGCCGACCGGGTCGGGGCGGCGGGCCTTCGGCGCGCGGGACTCCGGTACGAAGCGGAGCGTCAGCAGGACGGCCGCCAGGCCCACCGGGAGGTTGACCCAGAAGATCGCCCGCCAGCCGACCGACTCCACGAGCAGGCCGCCGACCAGCGGTCCGGCGGCCATGGATATGCCGACCACCGCACCCCACACGCCGATCGCCCGGGCCCGCTCGCGCGGGTCGGTGAAGGTGTTGGTGATGATCGACATGGCGACCGGGTTGAGCATCGAGCCGCCCACCGCCTGGACCATGCGGAACGCGATCAGCGAGTCCAGGTTCGGCGCCAGGGAGCAGAGCAGCGAGCCGATCGAGAAGACGACCAGGCCGGTCATGAAGACCTTCTTGCGGCCGACCCGGTCGCCCGTGGAACCGGCGAGCATCAGCAGCGAGGCGAGGACCAGGGTGTACGCGTCGATCGTCCACTGCAGGCCCGCCGTCGAGGCGTGCAGTTCGCGCTGCATGGACGGCAGGCCGACATTGAGCGCGGTCGTGTCGAGACTGACGATGAGCAGGCTCATACAGCAGATCGCGAGGACGAGCATGCGGCGGCGGTGGCTGAGCTCGGGCATGGGTACCATCGTACGCCCATTTCGATAGTGCGTCTAACTAATGAGTGATACATGATCGTGCCGGCCGAGCACCGTGCCGGGTACGGGACAATGGGGGAATGCCCGAGCCCACGTCGCCCCTCCAGATCGGCCCGCACACCGTCAGGCCGCCGGTCGTCCTCGCCCCCATGGCGGGGATCACCAACGCGCCCTTCCGCACCCTGTGCAGGGAGTTCAGCGGGGGCAAGGGGCTCTTCGTCAGCGAGATGATCACGACCCGGGCGCTGGTCGAGCGCAACGAGAAGACCATGCAGCTGATCCGCTTCGACGCGAGCGAGCAGCCCCGCTCCATCCAGCTGTACGGCGTCGACCCGGCCACCGTCGGCAAGGCCGTCCGCATGATCGCGGAGGAGGGCCTGGCCGACCACATCGACCTGAACTTCGGCTGCCCGGTCCCGAAGGTCACCAGGAAGGGCGGCGGCTCCGCCCTCCCCTTCAAGCGGAACCTGCTGCGCGCCATCCTCCGCGAGGCCGTCTCCGGCGCCGGAGACCTGCCGGTCACCATGAAGATGCGCAAGGGCATCGACGACGACCACATCACCTACCTCGACGCCGGCCGGATCGCCGTCGAGGAGGGCGTCACCTCCATCGCGCTGCACGGCCGCACCGCCGCCCAGCACTACGGCGGCACCGCCGACTGGGAGGCCATCGCCCGCCTGAAGGAGCACGTCCCGGAGATCCCCGTCCTCGGCAACGGCGACATCTGGTCGGCCGAGGACGCGCTCAGGATGGTCCGGGAGACCGGCTGCGACGGCGTGGTCGTCGGCCGCGGCTGCCTGGGCCGGCCGTGGCTCTTCGCGGACCTGGTCGCCGCCTTCGAGAGCCGCCCGCAGGATGTCCTCAAGCCGGTCCTCCGCGAGGTCGCCGACATCATGGTCCGGCACGCGACCCTGCTCGGCGAGTGGCTCGGCGACGAGTCCAAGGGCGTCGTCGACTTCCGCAAGCACGTCGCCTGGTACCTCAAGGGCTTCGCGGTCGGCAGCGAGATGCGCAAGAAGCTCGCCATCACGTCCTCGCTGGCCGACCTCCGCGCCGGCCTCGACGAACTCGACCTCGACCAGCCCTGGCCCACCGGCGCCGACGGCCCCCGCGGCCGCACCTCCGGCAACAACCGCGTGGTCCTCCCGGACGGCTGGCTGAAGGACCCCTACGACTGCGCAGGCATCACCGAGGAAGCAGAACTGGACACCTCCGGCGGCTGAGCGCGCCCCTCAAGGGGCGCGGGGAACTGCGCGACGAGCCACGATGGCGCCGCGGCCGAACGACTCGTACTTCCGTCTACGGGACCGGACACTTCCGGCGGCTGAGCGCGCCCCTCAAGGGGCGCGGGGAACTGCGCGACGAGCCGCGACGGCGCCGCGGCCGAACGACGACGCCATCGCGGTACTTCCGGCGGACGCTCAGTTGGTCTTCGGGTGCGGAGTCGACCCGTACGCCGTCAGGAACTTGTCGCGGAACGCGCTCATCTTCCACACCGGCGCGTCGTGCGCAGGGCGCAGCCCGTCCGTCCAGTTCCAGGAGTCGATCGCGTCAAGCACCTTCGGGTCCTTGGCGACGATCGAGATCGGCACGTCACGGCTGGCATGGTTGCCGCTGACCCGGGCGATCGGCTGGTGGTCGCCGAGGAAGACGAGCACCGTGTCGTCGTTGCCGTAGCGCTCCAGCCACTCGGTGAGCGCGGTCACCGAGTACTGGACCGACTTGCCGTACTCCTGGCGGGACTTGGTGGTGTCGGCGATGACGTCGGACGCCTTGTTGCCGGCCTTCTGGATCGCGTCGAAGATCGAACCGTCGCCCAGCTGGTCCCACGGCACCATCTTCGGGATCGGCGCCCACGGCTGGTGGCTGGAGGTCAGGATCACGAACGACATCCGGGACTTGCCGTCGGCCGGCTTCTTGCTGTGCACCCGGTCCTGGAACTGCTGCAGCGCGTACTGGTCGGGCATCGTCGACCAGCTGAACTTCGGCCCCTTGTAGCCGAGCTGGAAGGCGTTGTAGACCTTGTCGAGGCCGTAGTAGCTCTGCTCCGGCCAGCCCTTCTGGATACCCGGCATCACGCCGACCGTGTCGAAGTCACCGGTCTTCTTGAACGCCTTGGTGATGCTCAGGTGGTCGCTCGCCATCACGGTCCGGTAGCGCTGCTGGTTGCTCACCCACAGCCCCGACATGGTCGTGGAGTGCCCGAGCCAGCTGCTGCCGCCGTACGTCGCCGACGTCAGCCAGCCGCTCTT
Source organism: Streptomyces sp. NPDC048291 (assembly GCF_043201715.1). Lineage (NCBI taxonomy): Bacteria > Bacillati > Actinomycetota > Actinomycetes > Kitasatosporales > Streptomycetaceae > Streptomyces > Streptomyces sp. NPDC048291. The sequence continues at coordinate 44,688 of NZ_JBICZC010000002.1, read as the reverse complement.
CGCGTGGAAGCCGGCCTTGGCGAGGGCCGCGGTCCGCACGGCGAGGGTGCTGTCGACGCCGGGTGCCTCGATCGGGTCCTCGATGGCGCTGCGGCCGTAGCTCTCGATGAACGTGAAGACCACGTCCTTGCCGCGCAGGCTGGTCAGCAGCTGGTCGGGCGGGGTGTTCCCGAAGGCGTCCACCTTCGCGACCTTCCGGAACTCCGCCTCGTCGTGCAGGGTGTCCTTCACCTGACGGGCCTTGATCTCCAGCGTGGTCGCGGTGCTGTCGGCCGCGAGCGGCACACCGCCGGCGAGCTGGACGCCGAAGGAGGAGCAGGTGATCCAGACGACACCGGCGATCAGCGTGCCGCGGGTGGCCCGACCGGGGTGCCGGGCGAGCAGGTTGCTCAGCCGCACCGTCGCCAGCGCGAGCAGCACGAAGATCAGCAGCACGAGGACGACGGCACCGACGCTGACCGCGAGGGTGGCCGTCCGGCCCAGCGTGTCCTCCAGGTACGACTCCGCGTCGCCGAGCAGGCTCCAGTCCAGGATGGCGTTGAAGCTCCGGCCCAGGTACTGCTTGAACCCCATGTCGAGGGCGTTGACCAGGGTCAGCGCGCCCAGCACCACACCGAACACGGCGGCCAGCACGATCCGGGGCCGCCGGGGCAGGGCCAGCGCGACGGCCGCCGCGATGATTCCCTCGGACGGCAGCCGCACGAACTTCGCGGGCCCCAGCTCGACCACGGTGTTCGGCATCACCAGCGCTCCGATCACGAGCGCCGCACAGAGCACGGACACACCGATCGACAGGGCCGAGGCAGCCCCGGGATGCGCCTCCCGCCACCCCTGAACCCGCCCGCTCCAGGCGGCCCAGCCGCGCCGCCGCGGGCGGGGGGCGTCGGTGGCCGGTTCGGCGGAGCTTCCGGGCACGTCGGCGGATCCGGGCTCCGGCTCGACTTCAGCGACGACCTCGGGACCGCTCTCGTCCTCGGAGCCGGTTCCGGGACCGGAGGCGGCTTCAGCTTCGCCCTCGGGCCTGGTCTCGACGGCGGCCTCGGCCTCGGATCCGGAGTCGGCCTCGGAAGCGGCGTCGGCGGTCTCGCCGGTGGCGTCGCCCTCGGGTTCGCCCTCGGCTTCTGCTTCGGATCCGGCTTTGGTCTTGGCGGCGGCTATGGACTCGGAGTCGGCCTCGGAAGCGGCGTCGGTCTCGCCGGTTGCGCCGCCCTCGGGTTCGCCCTCGGATTTGTTCGCGGTTTCAGCTTCAGCTTCAGCTTCAGCTTCGGCTTCTGCTTCGGATCCGGCTTCTGTCCTGGCGGCGGCTATGGACTCGGGGTCGGCCTCAGACGTGGTCTCGGCTTCGGACGCGGCGTCGCTCGACTCGTCCCCGGAGGTCGACATGGCCTCGGCGGCGGGCTCGGGCTTGGGAGTCCCGGGCGCCTCGGAGGCCGCTTCCCGCTCGGACTTCACTGCCTGGGACTCCTCCGGCGGGGCTTCGCGTTCGGACGCCCCGGACGGCGTGTCCGATGGCTGGCGAATGCTCGTGTGCTGAGACAACCCGGAGGTCCTTCCGTGCGAGACCCGTGAAACGGATGCGGGCCAACGCTCGGAGGCCGAACCCGCCACATTTCCGTACGGCCCTCTTTAGGTCCGTGTTCAGGCCATTCGGCAAACACCGGGCAAACACAGCATCCGGCAGCGCCCCGTAAGGGGCGCGGGGCTGCGTTGAATTGCGGCTCCGCCGCGTGGGCGCGACCAGCCCCCACGCACCCGGACCCGCACCCGCACCCGACCCACGCCCCCCTCCTACGCCCCGCCCACCGCCGTGAGCAACGCCAACGGAGCCGCCGCCGACCGGGACTCCCGCACGCACGCATGCGGATACGGCACCGGCTCCGGGTGCGAATCCCGCCCGTACCCGGCCAGCACCTCCGGCAACCGGTGCCCGCCCGCCGTCGCCGCGTCCACCAGCCCGTGGGCCACGGCCCGCGCCTCGTCGTGCAGCCCGTACCGCGCCAGCCCCAGCGCGATCAGCGCGTTGTCGTGCGGCCACACCGACCCGCGGTGGTACGACAGCGGGTGGTACGCCGCCTGCCCCGCGGCCAGCGTCCGCACCCCCCACCCGGAGAAGAAGTCCGGCTCCAGCAGCCGCCGCCCGACCACCTCCCCGTACTCCTTGTCCAGCAGCCCGGACCAGAGCAGATGCCCGGCGTCCGAGGCGAGCGCGTCGACCTGCCGGCCCTCCCCGTCGAGGGCGAGCGCGGGGAAGGACGCGTCCCGCATCCAGAAGTCCTGCTGGAACCGGTCCCGCAGATCACCGGCCGCCTGTTCGAGCAGCGCCGCGTACGTCTCGTCGGCCCACACCGTCCGCGCCAGCCACGCCGTCCGGCGCAGCGCGTCGTACGCGTACCCCTGGGCCCCCGCCGCCATCACGGTTCCCATCGGCCGGCTGCCGTCGGCGGAACAGATGGCGCCGGGGGAGTCCTTCCAGTTCTGGTTGGCGAGGCCGCCCTTGTCCGCGCGGTAGACCAGGTAGCCGCGCGAGGTCAGACCGCCGTGGTCGAGCATCCAGCCGACGGCGGCGCGCGCGTGGCGTTCGAGCCGCCGGGCCATACCGACGTCCCCGGTCTGCTCCACGTACGCGCCGAGCAGGATCAGGAACAGCGGTGTCGCGTCGACCGAGCCGTAGTAACGCCCGTACGGCACCTGCCCGAAGTGGGCCAGCTCCCCGTGCCGTACCTCGTGGACGATCTTCCCGGGCTGCGCCACGGAGTGCGCGCCGGTCTCGGTGGCCTGGGTGGCGGCGAGGGCCGGCAGCGTGGCGGCGGCCAGCCGGGGCCGGTAGGGGAGGGCGAAGAGCGAGGTGAGGAGGGCGTCGCGGCCGAGCAGGGTGAGGAACCAGGGGGCCCCGGCCGCCGGGACCCTGAGCTCCTCGCCGTCCGGTCCGGTGGCCGGCACCTGGAGCGCGGCGAGGTCGGAGAGGCCGCGGGCGCAGGCCGCCGCCAGCTCAGGCCAGCCCGTCGGGAAGGCCACGCCCTCCACGAACTCGCCCTCCAGCGCCAGGAGTTGTTCGTTCAGCGCGGCCGGGTCACGGGGCACCCGCAGCGCCCGCCGGTCGCCGTGCGGGCGTGCGATCACCCGGACCAGCAGCTCGGTGGTGCCGTGCGGCTCCAGCTCCAGCGTCCACACCATCCGCCGGGCGCCGGTGCCGGTCTCCTCCACACCGTCCGGGGCCGGCTCGGCGGTGATCGCCGTACAGGACCGCCACTCGCCGCGGCGGTAGCCGAACTCCAGCCCGTCGTCGAGGACCTGACGGGAGCGGACGGCGCCGGCCTTGGTGTAGGTGCGGTGGTCGGCGCGGAGTTCGAACTGGTCGGTGAAGTCGGCGTCGGCGGTGATCGCGAGCCGGATCGTGGTCGGCACCGGACGGTTGCTGGTGACCCGCAGGGACTCGACGAACGAGCCGTCGCCGACGGCCTGTTCCCGGAAGAGCGTGTGCGCCGGCGGTTCCTGGCGGCCCCCGCGCGGGACCAGGACACAGCGCGTGCCGTCCCCGTCGGCGACCGGCGTGAGCACCTCGGGCAGCGCCCCGTCGACCGTCAGCTGCCAGCGGCTGAGGTGCCGGGCGTCCCGTACGAATAACCCGTCCGGGGAGCCGCCGCCCCGCACGCCGCTGATGTCGCCGCGGTCGTCCACGGCCGCGAACGTCGTGCCGTGCACGAGCAGATGATGCCGGTCCGTCATCCCCGGTCCCCTCCTTCGTTCCTCTGGTCGAACGTGCGGTGTCCGCCGAGGACACCCCGTTTTGTCAGCTCTTGTGCAGATTTTGACGTTCGTTATGTGGCTCTTCACGCGGTGTGTCGTGCGGTGTGTCATGCGGGGCCGCGTGCCGCCGGTGGTGCAGGTCCAGCGCGAGCGCCGCGGTCCAGCTGAACCCGGTCGCGCCGCACGCCTCGCCGGTGTACGGGTCGACGTACTCGGCGAACCCGCTCGCGTCGGCGGTCCGTACGACCGCCTCGGCGAGCGCGTCCGCCCGCTCCCGCTCGCCGTGCTCGCGCAGCCCCCGCTCCAGCAGCCAGCCGGTGTTGAACCAGGCGGGCCCGCGCCAGTAGCGGTGCGGGTCGAAGGCCTCGCCGAGCAGGTCGTAACTGGGCACAAGGCCGGACCCGGTGCCGAAGTGCGGGCCCTCCAGCGTGCGCACGAGCGCGGCGACGACCTCCCGCGGCAGGCCGGGCAGCAGCAGCGGGACCAGCCCGGAGACCCCGCGCTCGGGGACGAGTGAGCCGCCCTCGCCGCCCCGCAGGTCCCGGCAGAGGAAGATCTCCTTCTCCGGGTCCCACAGCCGGTCCACCAGCGCCGCCGTCAGCCGCTCCGCGCGCGCGTGCCGGGCCGTGCCGGGCGCGCCCAGCTCCCGCGCGATGCGGGCGAGGGCGTGCTCGGAGGCGATGAGCAGCGCGTTGAACGCGGGGTCCTCGACGGCGAAGTCCCTGGTCCGGTCGGTGTATCCGGCGTCCCGGTAGTCGGCCGCCAGCCGCACGTACCGCCCGTAGTCCAGGTCCGTCGGCCGGTCCTCGGCGGCGCCGTGGTCCAGGTCGGCGCGGCGGAAGGAGCGGGCCGGGGCGGGCGCGACCCGGGCCAGCGGGGCGTCCCAGCAGGGGCTGTTGTCCATACCCTGTTCCCAGGGGTGCACGACCGAGGCCAGCCCGCCCCCGCCCAGGTCGCGCCGGTGCAGCAGGTAGCGGTGCCAGGCGGCCAGGCGCGGGTAGACGCCGGCCAGGAAGCCGCGCGCCCGCGACAGGCCCGGATCGGCGAGGTGCACCAGCCAGGCCGCCAGCGCGTGCACCGGTGGCTGCACGATCCCGGAGGTCTGTACGGTGCGCGGGGCGCCCGCAGCGCGCCCCGCGGTCGAGGAGCGCCAGAAGTCGGGGCTCGGGAAGTACGCGTCGAGGGGCACGGAGGGGTTGAACACGATGTGCGGGATCCGCCCGTCGCCCCACTGGGCGGCCAGCAGTGTCTCCAGCTCCGTCTGCGCGCGCAGCGGCGAGAGGTGCCTGAGGCCGATCGCGATGAACGCCGAGTCCCACGACCACTGGTGCGGATACAGGCTCCGGGAGGGCACGGTCGAACCGCCGGTCCAGTTCTCGTCGAGCACCTGTGCGGCCCTGACGTGCAGCGACCGTCGTGCGCCGGCGCTGGTGGCGGCGCGGGCGGGCGGCGGATCGTATGCAATACCGCGATCGAGCGCATGGCTGGTGAGCTGGGCAGTGCGATCCACTCGGGACTCCCCGAAGACGTCCGGCCGGCCGGGTTTGGCAGTGGCTACCGTAGGGTTACGTCTATTTAACACGCAAAACTCAATATGTAATGCAAGCTTGAGAAACACAAGGGGGTGCGCATGACCGGACGTCCCGGCAGGACCGGCAAGGGCGGCGGACAGGCGAGCGCCGGAGATCTGCTCGAACTCGTGCGCAACGGGCGGGCCGTGACGCGCGGCGCGCTCCAGCAGGCCACCGGGCTCTCCCGCGCGACCGTCGGCCACCGCCTGGACCGGCTGTTCCGGGCCGGCTGGCTGCGCGAGGGCGCCGGCGGCCCGGTCGACTCCCCGCTGGGCGGACGCCCCTCCATCACCCTCGAGTTCGACGACTCCCACGCGGTCGTCCTCGCCGCCGACCTGGACACCCGGCACGCCCGCGCCGCCGTGCTCACGCTCACCGGCGAGATCCTCGCCGAGCACTCCGGCACCCCGGTCATCCAGGACGGCCCCGAGGCCGTACTGGCCGAACTCGGCGGCTGGTTCGCCGAGTTGCTGGAGAAGGCCGGCCACCGCGCGACGGAGGTGTGCGGGATCGGCCTCGCGGTACCGGGCCCCGTCGACACCGAGACCGGCCGGGTCGTCCAGCCGCCGATCATGCCCGGCTGGGACGGCTACGACATAAGGGGCCGCCTGGCCAGGGCGTTCACGCAACAGACCGGCGCGCCGGCCGTGCCGGTCCTGGTCGACAACGACGCGAACCTGATGGCGTACGGGGAGCAGCGCACCGGATACCCGGACTGCTCGGCGTTCGTCCTCGTCAAGGTCTCGACGGGTATCGGCGCCGGGGTCGTGGTGGACGGCTCCATCTTCCGGGGCGTCGACGGCGGCGCCGGGGACATCGGCCACATCAGGGTGGGCGCGGAGGCCCAGTGCCGGTGCGGTTCGTACGGCTGTCTCGCCGCCGTCGCCAGCGGCGGTGCCGTGGCCCGGCGGCTGGCGGAGGCGGGGATCCCGGCCGCCTCCGGCTCGGACGTGCGCGACCTGCTCGCCTCGGGCCACCCGGAGGCGGCCGCACTGGCCCGGGAGGCCGGCCGCCTGGTCGGGGACGTGCTGGCGACGGTCGTGACCCTCCTCAACCCGGGCGTCCTGATGATCGCGGGCGACCTGGCGGGCACCCCGTTCCTCACCGGCGTCCGCGAGCTGCTCTACCAGCGGGCCCTGCCCCGCTCCACCGCTCATCTGGACGTCGTGACGTCCCGGCTGGGGGAGCGGGCCGGTCTGATAGGGGCCGGCGCCCTGGTCGTGGAGCACCTGTACGCGCCGGAGCGGGTCGAGGAGCGGTTGCTGGCGCTGGGCGTGTGACCGGGGCGTTTCCGGTGGGTTGTGGTGTCCGTCCCCGCGTCCGCATGGTGAACTCCGGCGGTCTGTGGCAGCGTGATTCTCGCCACCCTTGATAAGGGTTGCGCTCAGATGAGCGGATCATGGGCGACTGCACTTCTCCAAGGGGTGGCACTGGGTGCCACCCTTTGATCGTTCATCGATCGAAATCAGGTGTGCGGTATAGCCGCTCAAGTGAGCGGAAAGGTGCGGTGCTGAGCGGTCTTGTGTTCAAGAAGTGAAAACACGAGCCGGTCTTCGCTTGCCAAGCTTTGACTTTCGATCCGGTGGCGGACGACTGGTTACGGGCGCATGACACGCAAGTAGACGTACCCAGGCGCCTTCGATCTGGGTATGTTCCTGCCCGTCAGGGCAGCCACCGAGTCCTCGAGGGAGTCGAGACCCGTGTCGGAAAACAAAGAACCCCACGGCGTGAAGTTCGTTTACGACTTCACCGAGGGAAACAAAGACCTCAAGGACCTCTTGGGCGGCAAGGGCGCGAACCTCGCCGAGATGACCAACCTGGGGCTCCCCGTTCCCCCCGGCTTCACCATCACGACCGACGCCTGCAAGGTCTACCTCGACAGCGGCGAGGAACCGGCGGCACTCCGTGACGAGGTGAGTGCGCACCTCGAAGCCCTCGAAGAGCGGATGGGCAAGAAGCTCGGCCAGGCCGACAACCCGCTCCTGGTCTCGGTCCGCTCCGGCGCCAAGTTCTCCATGCCCGGCATGATGGACACGGTCCTGAACATCGGCCTCTCCGACAAGTCCGTGCAGGGCCTCGCCAAGCAGGCCGGCGACGACCGCTTCGCGTGGGACTCCTACCGCCGCCTCATCCAGATGTTCGGCAAGACGGTCCTCGGCGTCGACGGCGAGCTCTTCGAGGAGGCGCTGGACGCGGCGAAGGAGGCCAAGCAGGTCACCGTCGACACGGAGCTGGAGGCGGCCGACCTCAAGAAGCTGGTCACCCGGTTCAAGAAGATCGTCAAGACCGAGGCCGGCCGGGACTTCCCGCAGGACCCGCGCGAGCAGATGGACCTCGCGATCCGCGCGGTCTTCGACTCCTGGAACACCGACCGCGCCAAGCTCTACCGCCGCCAGGAGCGCATCCCCGGCGACCTCGGCACGGCCGTCAACGTCTGCTCGATGGTCTTCGGCAACCTCGGCCCGGACTCCGGCACCGGCGTCGCCTTCACCCGCGACCCCGCCTCCGGCCACCAGGGCGTCTACGGCGACTACCTCCAGAACGCCCAGGGCGAGGACGTGGTCGCGGGCATCCGCAACACGGTCCCGCTGGCCGAGCTGGAGAACATCGACAAGAAGTCGTACGACCAGCTGATGCAGATCATGGAGACGCTGGAGAACCACTACAAGGACCTCTGCGACATCGAGTTCACGATCGAGCGCGGTCAGCTGTGGATGCTCCAGACCCGCGTCGGCAAGCGCACCGCGGGCGCCGCCTTCCGTATCGCGACCCAGCTGGTCGACCAGGGCCTGATCGACGAGACCGAAGCCCTCCAGCGCGTCACCGGCGCCCAGCTCGCCCAGCTGATGTTCCCCCGCTTCGACGAGCAGGCGAAGACCGAGCAGGTCGGCCGCGGCATCGCCGCCTCGCCCGGCGCCGCGGTGGGCAAGGCGGTCTTCGACTCCTACACCGCCGTCAAGTGGTCCCGCTCGGGCGAGAAGGTCATCCTGGTCCGCCGCGAGACCAACCCCGACGACCTGGACGGCATGATCGCCGCGGAGGGCATCCTCACCTCCCGGGGCGGCAAGACCTCCCACGCGGCCGTCGTCGCGCGGGGCATGGGCAAGACCTGCGTCTGCGGCGCGGAGGAACTGGAAGTCGACACCAAGCGCCGCCGCATGACCGTCCCCGGCGGCCACGTGGTCGAGGAGGGCGACGTCATCTCCATCGACGGCTCCTCCGGCAAGGTCTACCTGGGCGAGGTACCCGTCGTACCCTCCCCGGTCGTCGAGTACTTCGAGGGCCGGATGCACGCGGGCGCCCAGGACGCCGACGAACTGGTCGAGGCGGTCCACCGCATCATGGCCTTCGCCGACCGCAAGCGCCGGCTGCGGGTGCGCGCCAACGCCGACAACGCCGAGGACGCGCTGCGCGCCCGCCGCTTCGGCGCCCAGGGCATCGGTCTGTGCCGCACCGAGCACATGTTCCTCGGCGACCGCCGCGAACTGGTGGAACGCCTGATCCTGGCGGACACCCAGGAGGACCGCGAGGAGTCCCTGCGGGCCCTGCTCCCCCTCCAGAAGAAGGATTTCGTCGAACTCTTCTCGGCGATGGACGGCCTCCCTGTGACGGTCCGCCTGCTCGACCCGCCGCTGCACGAGTTCCTCCCCGACATCACGGAGCTCTCGGTCCGCGTGGCCCTGGCCGAGTCCCGCCAGGAGCCGCACGAGAACGAACTCCGCCTCCTCCAGGCGGTCCACCGCCTGCACGAGCAGAACCCGATGCTCGGCCTGCGCGGCGTACGCCTCGGCCTGGTCATCCCCGGCCTGTTCACCATGCAGGTCCGCGCGATCGCCGAGGCCGCGGCGGAACGCAAGAACGCCAAGGGCGACCCGCGCGCCGAGATCATGATCCCGCTGGTCGGCACGGTCCAGGAGCTGGAGATCGTCCGGGAGGAGGCCGACCAGGTCATCGCGGAGGTCGAGGCGGCGACCGGCACCAGCCTCAAGCTCTCCATCGGCACGATGATCGAACTCCCGCGGGCCGCCCTGACGGCCGGCCAGATCGCCGAGGCGGCGGAGTTCTTCTCCTTCGGCACCAACGACCTGACCCAGACGGTGTGGGGCTTCAGCCGCGACGACGTCGAGGCCTCCTTCTTCACCGCCTACCTGGAGAAGGGCATCTTCGGCGTCTCCCCCTTCGAGACGATCGACCGCGACGGCGTCGGCTCCCTGGTCGCCGCCGCGGCGAAGGCCGGCCGCGCCACCCGCCCCGACCTCAAACTCGGCGTCTGCGGCGAACACGGCGGCGACCCGGAGTCCGTCCACTTCTTCCACGAGGTGGGCCTGGACTACGTCTCCTGCAGCCCGTTCCGCATCCCGGTGGCCCGCCTGGAGGCAGGCCGCGCGGCAACCCAGTCGACGGGAAGCGACCACCGCTGACCCCTTCGTAGACCTTCCCCGAACCCCGGGCCCGCCGTCCGTCCCCGACCCTCAAGACCGATGGCCGGCGGCCCCGGCACGCAAAAAGAGGGGCGGCACCCTGTGCGGGGGTGCCGCCCCTTCGCGTGTGGCCAGGAGAGCGGCCCGGGAGCTTCGTCGTCGAAGTCGACGGCGCGCTTCAGGAGGCGTCGCCCCGCAACGACGCGATGAGAAGGTCAAGGTCTCCGCGTGCCGTGTACGTACGGATCGGGTCGATGTAGTCACGCGACTCGATGATCCGGCCGTTCCGGACCCGCATCACGAAGACGCAGGGCACCTTGCTCGTGGAGCCGTCCGGCCGTGTGAACTCGTAGGCGAACTCCGCGACGATCACTTCGGGGTCCGCGGTCGCGTGGACGACGACATCGACGACCTGTCTCTTCGGCAGGGACGCCCGGTCTTCCGGCGGTACCGTGAAGTGCTCCTGGAGCGCACGCCGGCTCGACAACGGCTCGGACTTCGGCGTCGCCATCGGATGCCGGACGTCGGTGACCTCACCGTACAGCTCTGGCAACTCATCGAAGTTCCCGTCGGCGACTCCGTGGACGAGCCGGAGAAAGACGTCGCGCGGCCGCAGGGACACAAGACCTCCGTAAGGAAGGTGCGGGCGGTCAGAGCAGCCCGAGGTCGTCGAGTTCCTTGTACAGGTCGGAGCGTGGGGAACCGGGGCCGGGGTGTGGGGTGTTGCCGGTGGCCGGGGTTCTCGGGGCGATGGCGCCGGTGGTGGGGCGTGGTGCGCGGCGGTCGCGGAAGAGCCAGGCGCCGAGGAGGCCGCCGAGCAGGCCGCCGAGGTGGCCGAGCCAGCTGACGCCGGGGGTGCCGGGTACGGCGACGGTGAGGAGGTAGGCGAAGGACGCGCCCATGACGATCCCGACCAGCGTGTCGATGAGGTGCCGGTCGAAGAGGCCGCGTACGACGACGTAGCCGAAGTACCCGAAGATCAGGCCGCTGGCGCCGACCGTCGCGACGTCGCCGTGCTCGAAGAACCAGACGACCAGGCCGCTGCTCAGCGCGATCAGGAGGGTGAGGCCGAGGAACCGGACCACTCCGCGGTACGCCGCGAGGAAGCCGAAGACGAACAGCGGGCCGGAGTTGCTCTCGATGTGCGCCCAACTCCAGTGCAGCAGCGGCGCGACCAGGATGTCGGGCAGGGTGCCGACGTCGCCGGAGACCACCGCGTAGTCGCGGGAGAGGGCGTAGTGTTCGGAGTAGTTGGCCAGTTGGACCAGCCAGACGACCGCGAGCAGACCGAACATCACGAAGAACGCCTTCCGCGCCTCCGCGATCATCTGCTCGGGGCTCATCGGTGCCGGTGCCGGTGCCGGTGCCGGTGCCGGTGCCGGTACGGGGCGGTCCTTCTTCGGCTTACCCATGGCAGGTTCCCCCTCGAACCGCTCGGACAGCTCGACACGCTGTCGCGTCCCCACCACGGTGCACTGTACGGCAGCCCGGTTACAGGGCCGGTTCCGCCCACAGGTCCGCCGGTACGACGCCGACGGAGCGGCCGTGCGCGTCCAGGAGGCGGCCGAGGAGTTTGTCCTGGCGCAGGGTGATGACCCGGTCCGCGATGTCGAGGGCCGGGTGGGCCGTCGCCAGGTGGGTCTCCAGGCGGAGGATGTCGCTGACCGAGTGCAGGCTGGCCTGGAGGACGAGGTTCTGCGGGCCGCTGACGGCGGCGCAGTTGCGGGTCTCGGGGAGCCGGATGAGGGACTGGCCGATGCCGGGGAGGTCGGCGGGCGGCACCCTGGCCCAGAAGGTGACGGCGACCGGCCAGCCGCCGAGGGGGCGGGCGAAGTCGCAGCGGAAGCGGAGCAGGCCACGGCGGATGAGGGCCTCGACACGGCGTTTGGCGGTGGAGAGGCTGACGCCGAGGTCCCGCGCCAGGGCCTGGTAGGGCGCGCGGCCGTCGTGGGCGAGGCGGGTGGCGAGGGCGCGGTCGAAGGAGGTGAGCTCCCGGTGGGTGGTCCGTTGCGCGGAGGGGACGGCGGCGGGTGCGGGGGCCCGGGCCGTCAGCCGGGCGCGCTGGGCCGGGGCCAGGGCGGCGATGCGCCAGTGGCCGCCCTCCGTGAACATGTGGGTGACGATCCGGGACCGTACGGCGGTGATGCCCGGCAGTTGGGGCAGCAGGTCGAGGGTGTAGCGGGACAGGGCGGGCAGGTCGCGGGTGGCGACCGTGGCGAGGATGTCGTGGCCGGAGGACGTCCGCTCGATCGTCACCATGTGGGGGTGGGCGCTCAGGGACCCGGCGACCCGGGCCGTGGTTCCCGGGGCGCAGTCGATCACGACGTACGCCACGCAGATCTGCTCCAGCAGGCGCGGGCCGGGGGAGAAGCCGACCCAGGCCGTGCCCTGCGCGGAGAGGCGGTGGAAACGGCGGGCCACCGTGACCGGGTCGACGCCCAGGGCGCGGCCGAGCTCGGTCCAGGAGGCGCGCGGGCTCAGCTGCAGCGCGTTGATCAGCGCCAGCTCGTCCTCGCTCAGCAGCGCCGGCGCGGTCGCAGGGGCAGCTGCTGCTGCTGCGGCAGCATCCTGCGTCTGCTCGCCGGGTGAGCCGGAATCCTGCGGTTCGGAGCCGTTGTGCGCCACTCTCCCATTGTGGACTTCAGGGCCCGCACTCCGCGGGCGCAGTCGTGAAGAAGGGCCGGGACATGGCGTTCGCCGACTACCAGAACGAGATCTACCTCGACGGGCTGCGCGGAGTGGTGCCGCGGTTCCCGATGTCGTACGCCGATCTGGAGCCGTTGGCCCTGGCCGCGCTGCCTCCCTCCGTGCGCTCGTACGTCGCGGGCGGCGCCGGTGACGAGCGGACGCAGCGGGCCAATGTCGGTGCGTTCGAGGGCTGGGGACTGGTGCCGCGCATGCTGGTGGGGGCCACGGAGCGGGACCTGTCCGTCGACCTGTTCGGGCTGCGGCTGCCCTCGCCGCTGTTCATGGCCCCGGTCGGGGTGATCGGGCTGTGCGCGCAGGACGGTCACGGCGACCTCGCCGTGGCCCGGGCCGCCGCCCGTACCGGCGTACCGATGGTCGCCTCGACGCTGACCGTCGACCCGCTGGAGGAGGTGGCCGCCGGGTTCGGCGACACCCCCGGCTTCTTCCAGCTCTACACGCCCACCGACCGGGAGCTGGCCGAGAGTCTGGTGCACCGGGCCGAGCAGGCCGGGTTCAAGGGGATCGTGGTCACCCTGGACACCTGGATCACCGGCTGGCGGCCCCGCGACCTGAGCGTCAGCAACTTCCCGCAGCTGCGCGGGAACTGCCTGGCCAACTACACCAGCGACCCGGTCTTCCGGGCCCGCCTCGGCAAGGACCCGGAGGACGACCCGCAGGCCGCCGTCGCGCTCTGGGCGGGGATCTTCGGCAACCCGCTCACCTGGAACGACCTGCCCTGGCTGCGGTCGATCACCGACCTGCCGCTCATCCTCAAGGGCCTCTGCCACCCCGAGGACGTCCGCCGGGCCAGGGACGCCGGCGTGGACGGCGTCTACTGCTCCAACCACGGCGGCCGTCAGGCCAACGGCGGCCTGCCCGCCCTCGACGCGCTGCCTGAGGTGGTCGAGGCCGCCGACGGCCTGCCCGTCCTGTTCGACTCGGGGGTACGGACCGGCGCCGACATCGTCAAGGCGGTCGCACTGGGCGCCACCGCCGTCGGAGTCGGCCGTCCCTACGCGTACGGCCTCGCCAACGGCGGTGAGGACGGCCTCGTCCACATCCTGCGGGCGCTGCTCGCCGAGGCCGACCTGATCATGGCCGTCGACGGCTACCCGACCCTCGCCGACCTCACACCGGAGGCACTGCGGCGCGTCACCGGCTGAGCACCTGAGCACCTGAGCACCTGGTCAGCTGGACAAAGTAGCCAGAAAATGCACATCACGCCCAGTCGGTATGGTGTGCCCATGGCCGTGACCCGAGGGGACACCCAACGCCGCGAGCAGGTGCTCGCGGCGGCGCTGACCGTCTTCGCCACCTTCGGCTACCGCAAGACGTCGATGGACGCCGTGGCGCGGGCCGCCGACATCTCCCGCCCCGGCCTGTACTTCCTCTTCTCGGGCAAGGAGGAGCTGTTCCGCGAGACCGTGCGGCAGGAGCTGGACCGGGCGCTGGCGGACGTCCGTACGGCGCTGTCCGCACCCGGCGCGGACCTGGACGCCCGCCTGGTGGCCGCGCTCGACGCGAACCTCGGCCGGTACGTCGGCACGCACCTCAACGAGGGCGTCGACGACCTCCTGGAGCACGGGACCGCGCAGCTCCACGACCTGTACGACGACTACCGGGACGCTTTCCTCGACACGCTCGCGAAGGCGATCACCGACTCCGGCCGCACGGCACCCGGCACCGTCACACCGCGCCAGATCGCCGAGGTCCTGCAGGCGGCCGCAGAGGGCTGGAAACACCGCGTCGCCGACCGCCCGGAGTTCGTGCGCAGGCTGGGCGTGGCGGTCGCGGTGGCGTTGCGGCCGTGAGACCTGACGCCTCTCGGCTGTGCGCAGCGTGCCGGTGACCCGGAGGGGTTTCACGCGCCGGCCGGAGTGGCGAGCAGGTCGGTGGAGAGCTGCCACAGGAGGGCCGCGTGGTCGGGGTCCAGGGCGTGGGCGGCCACCCCCCGGCGGACGCCGGGCCGTTGGGGGCCGGCCTCGTCGCAGTCCTCGAAGTACCGGCCGGTCACGCCCTCGACCAGGGGGGAGGCGGCGAGCAGCACCGATGTGGCGGCGCCTTGCTCGATGCTCTTCCAGGACACGTCGGTGCTGGTGGCGTCGAACGAGGCCGGGCTGTTGGAGATGTCCCCGATGTGGCGGCCGAGTCGGGTGCTGGTGATACGGCCGGGGTTGAGGGCGTTGACGGTGATCAGGTCCGGGGCCCAGCGGCGGGCCGCCTCGACGGTGAACAGGACGTTCGCCGTCTTGGACTGGCTGTAGGCCGCCCACGGGTCGTAGGGGCGCCGCTCGAAGCCGAGGTCGTCGAAGTCGACGTCGCCGTTGACGTGGCCGACCGAGCTGACCGTGACGACGCGCGCGCCGTGGGCCGAGGTGAGGGCGCCGTGCAGGCCGGTGGCGAGGGCGAAGTGGCCGAGGTGGTTGGTGGCGAACTGCATCTCCCAGCCCTCCCGTGTCCGCTGTAGCGGCGTGGCCATGACGCCGGCGTTGAGGACGAGGATGTGCAGCGGGCCCTGCCAGGCGTCGGTGAAGGCGCGGACGGAGCGCTGGTCGGCGAGGTCGAGGAGGGCGGCGCGTACGCTGCCCGGTCCGCTCGCCGGGGCGATCTCCTCGGCGGCCCGGATGCCTGCCGCCAGGTCGCGGACGCCGATGGTGACCTCGGCGCCGGCGGCACCGAGGACCCGGGCGGTCTCGCGTCCGATGCCGGAGGCGCCGCCGGTGACGACGGCGCGCCTGCCGCTGAGGCCGACGCCGGAGAGCACCTCGGCGGCGGTGCTCAGGGCTCCGAAGGGGGTGGTGAAGAGGGGGCGGGACATGAGGTTCTCCAGGCGGGTGGTGGGACGGGGCTGGCGCGGGCGCGGCCGGTGGCGTGGGGGCAGGGGCCGTCGTACCCTCGTATCCGGAACCGGTTCCGGTTCACGCTCCGACGGTAAGCGGAACCGGTTCCGGTTGCAAGTGGTGGTGACGAGGAGGGGTCTGGGTTGACCGGCACCGACGGGGGCGCGGCGACGTCCCGCAGGCCGTTGCGCGCGGACGCGCAGCGCAACGAGGACCGGCTGCTGGAGGCGGCGGCAGCGACGTTCGCCCGGGAGGGGGCGGGCGCCTCGGTCAAGGACATCGCCGGCCGGGCGGGCGTCGGCGTCGGCACCCTCTATCGCCGGTTCCCGTCGAAGGAGCTGCTCATCGAGGCGGTCTACCGGCACGAGGTGCAACGTCTGTGCGAGGCGGCGGACGAACTGGCGGCCGCGCTGCCGGCGGCGGAGGCGCTGCGGACCTGGATGGAGCGCTTCATCGACTTCATGGCGGCGAAGCAGGGGATGGCCGACGCGTTGCGGGTGATCCTGACCGACGAGAGCGAGAAGCTGCACACCCGGACGCTCTTGGTCGACGCGATCGCCCGCCTGCTGAACACGGCGGAGGGAGCGCCGGTGGCGCGGCCGGGGGTGGACGCGCGTGATGTGCTGATGGCGCTCGGGGGGATCAGCCTGATGGCGGCGCACGAGGGACAGCGCGAACTGGCCCTCCGGCTCGTCGACCTGCTGTTGCGCGGGGTCGTGGCGGGGTGACGGCGCCTGCCTCGGGCCGGGCCGGGAAACCGTGTTGAGGGGCCGGGCCGTTCTGCGGAAGGCTCCGCGGGCATGGAGTTCTTCTGTTACCACCGTGACCGGGCCGGGTCCGCGGCATTGCGTTCGCAGCTGGTCGAGGACCACTGGGGCTACATGGACCGCTACGCGGCCGAGTTGATCGCCCGGGGGCCGACGTTCGGGGCGGACGGTGCGGTGCCGAGCGGGAGCGTGCACGTCGTCGATCTGCCGGACCCCGCCGCCGCCCGGGCGTTCGCCTTCGACGAGCCCAACCACCAGGCCGGCGTGTACCGGGACGTGCTGCTGCGGCGGTGGCGCAACCTGCTGGGGCGGACCATGTGGGAGTTCCCCGGCGGCCGGACCGGCGGCAACCGCTACCTGGTGCTCGGTCTGGGGCCGGTCTCCGACGACTCCGGCGGCCTGTCACCCGGCGCCGACCCCGACGACCTGATCGCGTTCGGCCCGCTGCTGTCCGACGACGGCACCACCTGGATCGGCACGGCGGCGCTGGTCCGGGCCGCGGACCGGGACGAGGCACTCGGGGTGCTGGCGCCGGTGCGGTACGCCGATGTCGAGGTGCACGACTGGGAGTTCGGCGGGCGGCGGTGACGGGAAGACGCGCCGCGGGACGGCCCTCTCCGGCTAGACCACCAGGCACTCCGCCAGCCGGTCCGCGAACCGGGTGACATGGTCGAGCCGGGGCCCGGACCGGGCGATGCGGAAGCCGTGCCTGCGGCCCCAGAACGCCGCCTGGACGGCGTGCAACTGGGCCCAGCGGCGGACGCGTTCGCGGTCCAGCTCCGCCGCCTCGGCGAAGACGTCCAGGAGACGGTGGGCGATCCTCGGGAGGTCGGCGGTGTGCATGAGGCTCAGGGCACGGGACTTGAGGAGGGTGCCGCCGTCGTACGCCGGGTCTCCCACGTAGCCCTTCGGGTCGACCGCGAGCCACGGTTCCCGGTCGGCCCGCAGGATGTTGCGTGCGTGCAGGTCGCCGTGGACGAGGATGTCCGGCTGGGTCCGGCCCAGTTCGTGAACGGTGGCGACGGCCGCGTCCAGCGCGCGGGGCGGCAGGGTGTGGGACAGGTCGGCGGCGTTCTCGCGCAGCTCCGCCGCCCACGTGTCCGCCTGGTCCCGGAGCCGGGGCAGGCCCGCAGGCGCCGGGACGGCCAGGCGGTGGTTCAGGCGGCCCGCGATCGTCATCACCGTCTCGTCGTCGGACTCCAGCGCCGCCAGCGTCGACACGTGGGCCCGCTCCAGGAGGAGGGCGAAGCGGGCGTCGTCGCGCCGGTGCAGGCGGACCGCGCCCCGGCCCGCCCAGGCCTCGAACGCGTCCGGCTCGTGGACGTTGCCGGGGTGGGGGAAGGACACCTTGACGACGCAGCGGCGGCCGGAGGACCGCAGGCGGACCGGGACGATCACCCCCACCCCGCCGTGCGTCACCTCGCCGTCGGGCACGCAGTCCCAGTGCCGCAGCAAGTCCTCCACCGTCGCCGGGAGTTCGGCGATCCACGCCGCCCCGCGGTCACCCTCGCGGTCGATCGTGCCCCGCACCAGCGCCTCTGGAATGCCGATCATCCTGGCACCCTACGCGGCGCAGGGCGTACGGCGGGGCGCCACGAGCGCGCCGGGACCGCCTACGCGGCGCGTACCCCGTACGCCGTCACCCGTACCGTCTCGTCGTCCAGGCACGCGCCGGTCTCCAGGTCGAAGCGCTGCTTGAGGAGCGGGGAGGCCACGAACGGGCGGCCCTGGTGGGTGCCGGTCAGGCCGCGGGAGAGGACCGCCGCGCCGCCGAACGGGTCGCGGTTGTCGATGGCGTAGAGCCGGTCGGCGCGGTCGCGGAAGACGGCGGCCTGGCGGCCGTCGGGTAGGAGTACGGCCACGCCCCGGCCGGGCGTGAGCAGGCTCAGGTCGCAGACCGTGAACCAGCTTTCCGCCAGCCGGAGTTGGACCTTCAGGTCGGTGGTCTCGGGGGCCAGGGTCATCGCTGGGCGCTTCCTTCCAGAACGGTCGCCGTGCCGTCCGGGCGGCGCAGGCCGATGGACAGCAGCGGCAGGTCGGGCTTCATCTGGTCCCGCTCGGGCACGAAGCCGACGACCGGGTCGGGGGTGTCGGGGGCGTTCACGAACGAGACGAACCGGGCGAGCCTCTCCGGGTCGCCGATGGTGGTCGCCCACTCGTCGGCGTAGGCGGACACGTGCGCCGCCATCAGGGACTCCAGCTCCGCGCAGATGCCCAGCGAGTCCTCGACCACCACGTCACGGACGTGGTCCAGGCCGCCCGGGATCCGCTCCAGCCAGGTCGACGTGCGCTCCAGGCGGTCGGCCGTACGGATGTAGAACATCAGGAAACGGTCGATCAGCCGGACCAGTTCGGCGTCGGAGAGGTCCTGGGCGAGCAGGTCCGCGTGGCGCGGGGTGGCGCCGCCGTTGCCGCCGACGTACAGGTTCCAGCCTGCCGCGGTGGCGATGACGCCGAAGTCCTTCGACTGGGCCTCCGCGCACTCGCGGGCGCAGCCGGAGACCGCCGACTTCAGCTTGTGCGGGGACCTGAGCCCCCGGTAGCGCAGTTCCAGGTCGATCGCCATCCGGACCGAGTCCTGGACGCCGTACCGGCACCAGGTCGACCCCACGCAGGACTTGACGGTTCGCAGCGCCTTTCCGTACGCGTGGCCCGACTCGAAACCGGCGTCCACCAACCGCGTCCAGATCAGCGGGAGTTGCTCGACGCGCGCACCGAACATGTCGATGCGCTGACCGCCGGTGATCTTCGTGTAGAGGCCGAAGTCGCGGGCGATCTCCCCGATCGTGATCAGGCCCTCCGGGGTGATCTCGCCGCCGGGGATGCGCGGGACGACCGAATAGGAGCCGTTCTTCTGGAGGTTGGCGAGGAAGTGGTCGTTGCTGTCCTGGAGCGCCGCCTGCTCGCCGTCCAGGACGTAACCGCTCGCGCCGACCGTCGGGGCGAGGGACGCGATGATCGACGCCACGGCCGGCTTGCAGACCTCGCAGCCGTCGCCGCCCCGGGCGCCCTCCCGGCCGTACCGGTCGAGCAGGTCCCGGTAGGTGCCGACGCGCAGCGCCAGGACGATCTCGTACAGCTCCTCGCGGGTCTGCGCGAAGCAGCCGCACAGGCCCTTGTCGACCTCGACGCCGGACGCCTCCAGCTCGGCGGTGACCAGCTGGCCCAGGACCTTGACGCAACTGCCGCACGTCGTACCGGCCTTGGTGCACTTCTTCACCTCGGGCACCGTGCTGCAGCCGTGCTCCGCGACCGCGCCGCGGATCGTGCCCTTGCGGACGTTGTTGCAGGAGCAGATGACCGCGTCGTCGGGCAGCGCGGCCGGCCCGAGCTGGACGGACTCGCCGGCGCCGGCCGGCAGCACCAGCGACTCGGGCGGGACCGGCGGCACCGAACCGGTGAAGGCCTTCAGGGTGCCGTACGCGTCCGCGTCGCCGACCAGGATGCCGCCGAGCAGGGTTCCGTCCCGGCCGATGACCAGCTTCTTGTACAGGCCCGAACGGGAGTCGGAGTACACGACGTCCAGGCAGTCCTCGGCCGTGCCGTGCGCGTCACCGAAGGACGCCACGTCCACGCCGAGCAGCTTCAGCTTCGTGGACAGGTCGGCACCGGTGAACGTCAGCTCCTCGGCCTCGTCGGCGGCGAGGGCCGCCGCCGCGGTCTCGGCCTGTTCGTAGCCCGGTGCCACCAGCCCGTAGACCCGCCCGTCCGCCGCCAGCGCGCACTCGCCGATCGCGAACACATGCGGGTCGGAGACGGTACGGCACTGCTCGTCGACCGTGATGCCGCCGCGCTCGCCGACCGTCAGCCCGCAGTCCCGGGCGAGTTGGTCCCGCGGCCGGACACCGGCGCTGAACACCACCAGGTCGGTGGCGAGTTCGGAACCGTCGGACAGCCTCATCCCCGTCACGGCGCCCGCCGGGTCGACCACGATCTCCTGCGTGCCGACGCCCGTGTGGACCGTCAGGCCCATCTCCTCGATGGTGCGCAGCAGGGCCGCGCCACCGCCCTCGTCCACCTGCACCGGCATCAGCCGCGGCGCGAACTCCACGATGTGGGAGGTGAGTCCGAGCCCCTTCAGCGCCCCGGCCGCCTCCAGCCCGAGCAGCCCGCCGCCGACCACCGCGCCCACGGTCGCCCCCGACCGCGCGTACTCCTCGATCGCGAGCAGGTCCTCGATCGTGCGGTACACGAAGCAGCCCGTCGCGTCCTTGTGGGGGACCGGAGGCACGAACGGGTAGGAGCCGGTGGCGAGTACGAGCGTGTCGTACCCGACGGCCATGCCGGACCTCGCCGTCACCGTCCGCGTCGCACGGTCGATCGTCTCCGCCGGGTCGCCCACGTGCAGTTCGATGCCGTGCGCGTCGATGAACTCCATGTCGGTCACGGAGAGTTCGTCGGGGGTCCGGCCCGAGAAGTACGAGGTGAGGGCGACGCGGTCGTAGGCGGGACGCGGCTCCTCGCACAGCACGACCACCCGGTGCGTGGCGGTCAGGCCGCGCTCGGCGAGCGCCTCCAGGAAGCGCTGACCGACCATGCCGTGACCGACGAGCACGATCGTGGGGGTGGCCCCGGGGGTGGCGGTCATCAGGAGCCTCCGTCGTTGGAGAACAGGGAGAACAGGGAGAACAGGGAGAACAGGGGGAACGGGGAGCGCAGGGGGAACGGGGAGCGCAGGGGGAGCGTCGGGCGGGCGGTCACCCCGGCGAGCGGCGGCCGGCCGCACGGGCGCTGCTCCTGGCCGCCGACGGATGCCCCGGGCGTCTCGGGTGCCTCGCCCGTCGCGGGGGTGCCGGGCCGCCCGACGGGACGGCGGCCGGCGCCGATCACCACCACACGCGAATTCGAGGTCATACCTAGGAGCCTGCGGCGCCGACGTTACCCGGCCGCATCACCGCTGTTTCCCAGGAGGAACGCTGCCCTCTTCGGTGGCGGGGGATGGGTGTGAGGGGTCCGGGGGGAGGAGCGGTGGGAACTGTGAGGCGGGGGAAACACGGCAGCGGCGGTCGGCCTGCGCCGCAGGTGGGCGGGGGTGCTGCCAGGACGAGGGCGGAGATGGCGGCGGGGCCGGTTACGCGGGGAGCGGTTGTGTACGTCGTCCTGTTCCGCGGACCGTGGATTCTGCGGACGGCGCACTGCGGACGGCGCACGGTGGACGGCGGACCGGGGGAGGGCGGACGGCGGACCGCGGACGGCCGAGGGCTGACGGCGCACCGCGCACCGCGGACCACGACCGAGACCGGTCAGCGGCTGTCGGTCAGCGGCTGCCGGTCAGGTGGGCGAAGACGACGACGTTCCCCTGGTAGCCGGTCGTGCGCGAGTAGCCGCCGCCGCAGGTGATGACCCGGAGCTCGGGACGGTTCGCGGCGCCGTACACCTTCTCGTCGGGGAAGTCGCGGGCCTGGTAGACCTCCACCGCGTCGACGCTGAACACGGCGACGCTCTTGTCCTTCCGGTCCAGCTCGATGGTCGCGCCGCGTCTGAGGGCGCCGAGGTCGTAGAAGACGGCGGGGCCCTCGGTGTTGTCGACGTGCCCGGCGACGATCGCGGTGCCGGTCTCGCCGGGGGTGGTGCCGGCCTCGTACCAGCCTGCGAGGTTCTTCTGCCCGGCGGGCGGGACGTCGAGGCTGCCGGTGGGGGTGAGGGCGAGGCCCATGAGGGGGGCGTTCACGCGGATGGCGGGGATGCGGATGCGGGTGGGCGGGGAGGGCGGCAGCGCGGGGGCTCCGAGGCGTTCCTCGCCGGGATCGGGGCGGCCCTCGGCGGCGGACGGCTGCGGCGGCGCGTCCTGCGGTCCGAGGCCGGGGCCGAGCAGCCATACGCCGGAGCCGAGGGCCATGACCGTCACGGCGGCTATCGCGGTGTCCCCGATCCTGCGCATGCGAACCCCTCTCCCTGAGGGACGAACGTGACCCCCTCCCCCTCCGGGCCGCGAGGGGCGTCGGACCCGGAGGGGGTGGGATGTGCGGTACCGGCGGACGGACAGCGGAGGGTGTCCGTCAGATCACATCGCCTCTCGCCCGGCGATGCAGGAGCCAGGTACCGCCCGCGGCGGCGACGGCCAGAGCCGCCACGCCTGCCGCGGTCTGTGCGGGGTCGGAGCCGAAGGCACCACCGACCCCCGTCTTCACACTGCCGTGGGGCTGCACCTGCTGCCCCGCGGCCGGCGCCAGTGCCACCACCAGGTCCCCGGTCACCTGCCGGGTCCCCTCGGCGCACTTCGCGACGATCTCGTACGTCCCCGGTTGCGCGCTCGGCGGCACCTGGAACTGCCCGATCGCCTCGCCCTCGTGCGTGCTCGGCGCAAGGGTGAACGTGCCGGCGCCGACCGAACTGGCGTCCCCGACCGCTGTTCCCTTCTCGCCGCAGGCCGCCGTGTTCACGGTGACCTGACCGCCTGCCGCCGCGGTCGACGGGTACACGTCGAGGCTGCCGGTGGCGCCGCCGTACGCCGGCGCGACGGCGAGTCCGGCCGTGGCCACGGCCAGCGCGGTCCCGGTCACCAGACGGGCGGTGCGTCGCATGGTGCTCCCTCGGTCGAGGTCGTCCACTCCCTTGCTCTACCGAGGTAAAAGCCAAGCGCCCGGCCCCGCTCCCTGAGGAACCGTCAGTTTTGGGATGAACGGGTGTCACGGAGACGGGGCGAGGAGTCCTTCGCGGGGGGATTCCGGCAGGTCAAGGGGGTTGCGCGGGCACCGGTATGAAGAACACACGAATGGTGGGGGGTGGAGGGAGTGAACGGGTGACCCCGAAAGCGGCGGCCCGGCGATGTCCGGGGACGGCGATGTCCGAGGGCGACGATGCCCGGGGACGGCGATGCCCACTGACGGCGATGTCCGGGGACGGCGATGTGCCGACCGGCGACCCGTCCGTCAAGGAGACGGCGCGCCCCGCATCCCCTGTACGCCCTCCGGCACCGTCCGGATCGCCGCGATGTCGAACTGCAGCCGTACCGTCTCGCTCACCATCGCCCCGCCCTCCGCCAGGCGGGAGTTGTAGGCAAGGCCCCAGTCCATGCGGTTGATGGTGGTGGTGCCGTCGAAGCCGACGCGCTGGTAGCCGAAGGGATCCGTGACGTTGCCGATGTAGGTGAGTTCCAGGTCCACCGGGCGGGTCGTCTCCTTGATGGACAGGTCGCCGGTCATGACGTAGACGTCCGGGGCTTTCAGGCGGACCGCCGTGCTCTGGAAACGCATCCGCGGATAGGTCGCGGAGGCGAGGAAGTCGCGGCCCGCCAGGTGGGCGTCCCGCTGTTCCACGCCCGTGTCGACGCTCGCCGTGGACAGGATGATCTCGGCCTGGGAACGGGACGGGTCGCGGCCGTCGAAGTAGAGGCGGCTCTTGTACTCGGTGAAGGCCCCGCGGACCGTCGTCACCATGGCGTGCCGGACCGAGAAACCGATTCTGCTGTGCGCCGGGTCGATGACCCATTCGCCGGTGAGGGCGGCGAGGGCGGGGTCCAGGAGGACGGGGGCCGAGGTGGGGGAGGCCGGCGCCGCCGGCGGGCGTGAGGGGACCGTGGGGGTGCGGCGGGACGTGTGGGGGCGGCTGAACAAGTTCATGATTTATCTAGTTAGTCGACTCGGGGAATTGCCGCAAGTGGCCGTCAGGACAATGGAGTTCGGGAATTACGTATACCGTCACCGAAACTGCACATCGCCATCATGAGATCCACTCAGGAAGTGCTCTGCATTCTCCGGGTTCCACGTTTCCCGGTTTCCTTGAATTGCGCTATTCCCCGTTGTCTGGGGTGTATGTGACGGCCGCCCCGGTTCGTTCGCCGGGGCGGCCCGCCTCACCTCCGTGTGCCGTGGCTCAGTTCACGTTCACCGCGCTCCATGCCGCCGCCACCGCGTTGTACTCCGCGCTGCCGTTGCCGTAGAGGTCCTTCGCCGCGTTCAGGGTCGCGGTGCGGGCGCCCGCGTAGTTCGTCGAGGACGTCATGTAGACCGTCAGCGCGCGGTACCAGATCGCGCCCAGCTTGTCGCGGCCGATCCCCGTCACCGTCGAGCCGTTGTACGTCGGGGAGTTGTAGCTCACGCCGTTGATGGTCTTCGCGCCGCTGCCCTCCGCGAGCAGGTACGCGAAGTGGTTGGCGACGCCGGAGGAGTAGTGGACGTCCAGATTGCCCACCGACGAGCTCCAGTAGTCCGCCGAACTCCCGTCCTTCGACGGCTGGTCCATGAACCGCAGCGCCGCCTTCCCGAAGCCGGAGCGGACGATCTTCTCGCCGATCAGGTAGTCCCCGGGGTCCGACGCGTTCCCCGCGTACCACTCCACCAGCGTGCCGAGGATGTCGGAGGTCGCCTCGTTCAGGCCGCCGGACTCGCCGGAGTACGTCAGCGCGGCCGTCTTGCTGGTGACGCCGTGCGTCATCTCGTGGCCCGCCACGTCCAGCGCCACCAGCGGGCCGAAGGTCGTCCCGTCACCGTCGCCGTACGTCATGCAGAAGCAACTGTCGTCCCAGAAGGCGTTGTTGTAGCTGTTGCCGTAGTGGACGCGGTTGTACGAGCCCTTGCCGTCGCCCGCGATGCCGTTGCGGCCGTGGACGTTCTTGTAGTAGTCCCAGGTCTCGTTGGTGCCGTACTGGGCGTCGACCGCGGCCGAGGAGCGGTCCGAAGTGGCGCCCGTGCCCCAGTGGTTGTCGGCGTCCGTGAACACCGTCGACGGCGCCCGGCTGATGCAGATGCCGAAGATGCACAGGTCGGTCTTGTTCGCCGCGTCGCCCGTGTACGTGTTGCCGCGCGTCGGGTCCGTCAGGTTGTACGTCGAGCCGGACTGCGTCGTCTCCAGCGGGACCGTGCCGCTGTACAGCGACTTGCCGTCGCCGGTCGCCGTCTCGATGCTGTCCCAGGCGTCGATCTGGGCCCCGGTGCGGGCGTCCGTCAGCACCGTGCGGGCGACCGGGTTGCCGAGCGAGTCCTTGCCGACGGCGTTGGTGCGCCAGGCCAGCTTCGGGGCGCCGTGCAGGGCGTCGACGATCAGCTGCGGCTTGGCCTGCACCTGCTTCAGCGCGTCGCCGAGGTTCGCCGCCCGCAGCGCGTTCACCGCGAGGTCGGCGGCCTTCGGGGCCGAGACGCTCGGGACGGTCGACGCCAGGGATATCCGGCTCCGGGTCGCCCGGTCGGCGCTGCGGTACGCGCCGTCCGACTTGAGGTGGACGACGAAGTCGCCGCCCAGGACCGGGAGGTGGTGGTACGTGCGGTCGTAGCGGACGTGCTGGGTGCCGTTCCTGTCCACGATCACGTCACGGACCGAGGTGCCCTCGGCGGACGTGAGGCCCAGGGCGGTGGCCTGCTGGACGAGTGCCTGTGCCGCGTTCGCGATCGCGGTGGCCCTGGTCGGTCTCGTGTCGGCGTGGGCGGCGGGGGAGAGTGCGGCGGCCAGCAGGGTCGCGGTGGTGGCGGCGACGCCGGCCGTGGCGAGACGGGAGGCTCGGGTGTTCCGTGTCCGGCTCATCGGTCTCCTTGGAGGTGCGCCTCGAAGGCGTGGGGGTGGCGCTGATGACGACAGAGATTTAAGAGGCCATGACATGTCATGTCCATAGCGCCTCCATGGAGATGTGTGTGGAGGTGGAGGGGGTGCAGAATCCTTCCTGTGACCATCCGCGCCCCCCGCCACCTCCCGTTCTTCGTCTACGGCACGCTCCGCCCCGGCGAGGTCAACCACGACGCGTATCTGCGGGGGCGGACGGAGACCGAGGAACCCGGCCGCCTCGACGGCGCGGTGCTCTACGACGGGCCCGGCTACCCCTACGCCGTCGAGGAGCCCGGCCCCGCGGCGGTGCGCGGCGAACTCGTCACCGCGCGCCCCGAGGCGTACGACCGACTCCTCCTGGAACTCGACGCGTTGGAGGAGTGCGTGCCGGAGGACCCGGCGAGCCTCTACGTGCGCGTCGCGCGGGACGTCGTACGGCTGCGGGACGGGGCCGAGGTCCGGGCCTGGGTGTACGTCGCCGGGCCCGTCGTCGCCGGGAAGCTGCGTGCCGACGGGCGGCGCATCGACGACGGCGACTGGCTGGGCCACGGCTGACCGGGGCGCCGGAGAAGCCGGCCGAGGGGTGCGGGAGGGGCCGGTCGAGGGGTGCCGGAGAGGCTGACCGAGGGGGTGCCGGAGAGCTCGGCGCCCGGTCAACTCCCCGCGGTATCCCAGCCATCGTGAGAACCGATGGCCGGTCGGCGGCCGGTGCCGCCGGGCCCGAGCGGGCCGAGCGGGGCTGATCGGCGCCTGGTCCGGCGTCGCTTCCGTTGCCCGCGCGGCACGGCACCCCCGCACGTGGCTCATTCCCCACCCCTGTTGGCCGGTCCCGCCCCGTTGAGTCTTCAAGGGGCCCGACTACAGTCGTCGTCTGCCACCGCAGCCCCACAGCCCCAGCCCCGCAGTACCCGCGCAAGCCCCGCACGGCGCCCCACCCCGCCCTGACCGGGCCCCCGCCGCTCCCGGACTCGGCCTCCCCCCACTCGAAAGAGCCAGCCAGGAGGTCTCCGAGCCATGCCTCTGCGTCACCTCACCCCCCGCGACCAGCACCTCTTCTGGCAGTACGGCCGCGGCGCCGACGTACCCGTCCACGAACCGCTCGTCCACCGGGCCATCGAGCGGCACGCCATCGTCACCCCCCACGCCGTCGCCGCCGAGCACCACGGCGCGACCCTCACCTACGGTGAACTCGACCGCTACGCCGGTGCCCTGGCCGCCCGGCTGGTCCGCGAGGGCGTCCGGCCCGGTGACCACGTCGGCCTGTTCGCCCGGCGCTCCATCCCGATGCTGGTCGGCCTGTTCGCCGTCCTCAAGGCGGGCGCCGCCTACGTCCCCCAGGACATCGGCCGCACGCCCCCGGCCCAGCTCGCCGACGTCGTCCGCACCGCCCGCACCCGGGTGATCCTCACCCAGAAGGAACACGTCCCGCGCGTCCCGCTCCCCCTCCCCGGCGGCCACCGGCTGATCGCCCTCGACGACCCGGCGCCGTACGATCCAGGACCCCTGCCGCTGCTGCCGCCACACCCCGACGACGGCTGCTGCGTCCTCTTCGTCCCCGGGACCGCCGGCCGCCGCCACGGTGTGAAGCTCACCCACCGCAACATCACCAACCTGCTGCTCACCGAACCCGGCGGCCTCGGCATCCGCCCCGGCGACCGGGTCGCCCAGCTCCTCGGCATCGCCTCCGGCCCTGCCGCCTGGGAGATCCTCGGCTGCCTCACCCGCGGCGCCACCCTGGCCGTCCGCGGCACGGACACCGGCACGGACACCGGCACCGACGCCACCGCCCGCACCGCGACCGTCCTGATCGCGACCCCCGCCGTGCTGTCCGGCATCGACCCCGCCGACTGCCCGCACCTGCGCGCGGTCGCCGTCACCGGGGAACCCTGCCCGCGCCCGCTCGCCGACCGCTGGTCGCGCCGGACCGCCCTCTTCCACTGCCGCGGCCCGGCCGAGGCGACCCTGGTCACCACCATGGGCCGCCGCACCCCGGCCACCGGACGGCCCCTGCCCAACGGCACGGTGTACGTCCTCGGCGCCGACCGCCGTGCGCTGCCCATCGGGGAGACCGGCGAGGTGTGGGCCGGCGGCGACCCGGTCCCGGCCGGCTACCTCGGCGAGGAGACCCTGAACGCCCAGCGGTACGCCCCCGACCCGTTCCTCGGCGCGGGCCGCGCCATGTTCCGCACCCGCGGCCTCGGCCGCTGGACCCCCGACGGCGACCTCGAACACCTCGGCCGCCCCGCCGACCGGCCCGTTCCGCCCGGCGAACGGCCCCTGCTGCGGCTCGCCGGGGAACGCGCGGCGGCCACGGTGACGGTCACCCGATGAGGACCACGGCGCCGCGCTCCCAGGGCCTGTCCTAGTGCGGCGCCGCGGCCAGGGCCTCGGCCACTCCCGGTTCCTTCTTCCCCAGGAACCGGGGGTTCGGCTCGAACAGCACGTCGAGGGCGGCCTTCCCCGCCGCGAAGACCTCCCGCGTCCCGCCGTAGTACCAGGTCACGTCGTGCTTGGCGTCGACCCCGACCCCGTACGACGCCACTCCCGCGGCCTCGCACAGCGCCACCGCGCGCCGGATGTGGAACCCCTGGCTGATCAGGACGGCCCGGTCCACGCCGAAGATCTTCTTCGCGCGGACGCAGGAGTCCCAGGTGTCGAAGCCGGCGTAGTCGCTGACGATGCGTCTGCCGGGGACGCCGTGCGCGGTCAGGTAGGTGCGCATGGCGTCCGGCTCGTCGTAGTCCTTGCGGCTGTTGTCGCCGGTGACGAGGACGACCTTGATGCGGCCCTCCTTGTACAGGGTCGCCGCCGCGTTCAGGCGGTTGGCGAGGTAGGGCGAGGGTTCGCCGTCCCACAGGCCCGCGCCGAAGACGACCGCGACGTCGGCGCGCGGCACGTCCGCCGGCGTGCGCAGCCGGTCGGCCGTCGAGACGTACAGCCAGGTGGCGGGCAGCAGCGCGAGCACGCACGCGGCCATCACGCCCTGCACCAGGCGCCGCCGGCCGGTGCGGGTCCGCGGCAGCCGCGGTCGGCGGATCCTCATACGCGCGTTCCCCCTCGTTCTTCCTGCGGGTTCTTCTTGCAGGTTCTCCTGCGGGTTCTTCCTGCGGGCTTCGACCATGGAGGACGCAGCGCGGGGGGTTCCGGTTCGCTCACAGCGTGCGGGTGCGCGGCGTGAAGTGCCGGAAAAGACTCGTGACGGTCAGGCAACGGGCGTGCAACCTCGCCCGGCGAGGATCTTCGCATGACGGTGACCGACCTCTCCCCGCGCCCCGGTCCGCCCGCCCTGGTCCTGGTGGCCCACGGCAGCCGCGACCCGCGCGCGCTCAGCACCGTGCGGGCGCTCATGGACCGGGTGCGCGCGCTGCGCCCGGGCCTGCCCGTGCACCTCGGTCACATCGAGCTCAACGAGCCGCTGCTGCCGGACACCCTCGCCGGCCTCGGGGAGGCCGAGGCCGTACTCGTCCCGCTCCTCCTCGGCCGCGGCCACCACGTCAAGCGGGACATCCCGGAAATGGCGGCCGCCGCCGGCGCCCGGACCCGCGTCGCCGCCCCGCTGGGCCCGCACCCCCTGCTGGCCGGCACCCTGCACACCCGCCTGCTGGAGGCGGGCTGGCGTCCGCGGCCGGCGAGCGCCGTGGTCCTGGCGGCGGCGGGCTCGCGCGACCCCGACTCCGCGGCCGACACCGACCGCATGGCCGACCTCCTCGCCGCCCGCCTCGGCGTCCCGGTCCTCCCCGCCTACGCCTCGGCGGCGGCCCCGACGGTCCCGGAGGCGATCTCCGCCCTGCGGGCGAGGGGCCGCCGGCACATCGCTCTCGCCTCCTACTTCACGGCCCCCGGCCGCTTCGCCACCGAGTGCGCGGCCCACGCCCCGTGGCTCGCGTCGGCGCCCCTGGGCGCCCACGACGCGATGGCGGAGCTGATCCTCCACCGCTACGAGCGGGCACTGGGAACGCCGGTGACCGCGGCCGCCTAGGGGTGCGTTCGCGGCTGCGGGTGCGTTGTGGCTGATCGCGCAGTTCCCCGCGCCCCCAAAAAAGGTGGGTCCACCGGGCGGACCTGAAAGGGGCGCGGGGAACTGCGCGACAAGCCCCCACGCACCCGCACCCGCAAACGCCACCCAACCCGGCAGATCAGTAGGCGCACCAAACACCCATTTGTCACTACCGCCCCGTACTGTCGAACCATGGCAGTCCCCGCACCCCCGTCGGCCTACGACCCGGCGTCAGCCGACCGCTGGGCCCCCGAACCCGACAAACGCCCCGGCCGCACCGCCTTCCAGCGCGACCGCGCCCGCATCCTGCACTCCGCCGCCCTCAGGAGGCTCGCCGGCAAGACCCAGGTCGTCACCCCCGGCACCTCCGCCCAGGCGTGGGACGCCAGCCCCCGCACCCGCCTCACCCACTCCCTCGAATGCGCCCAGGTCGGCCGCGAACTCGGCGCGGCCCTCGGCTGCGACCCCGACCTCGTGGAGGCCGCCTGCCTCTCCCACGACCTCGGCCACCCGCCCTTCGGCCACAACGGCGAACAGGCGCTGAACGAGTTCGCGGACGACTGCGGCGGCTTCGAGGGCAACGCCCAGTCCCTGCGGCTGCTCACCCGCATCGAGCCCAAGCGGTTCACCCCCGAGGGCTCCGTCGGCCTCAACCTCACCCGGGCCGCCCTGGACGCGGCCACCAAGTACCCGTGGCCGCGCGGCGCGCACCCCACCGCCCCGGCGTCCCCCAAGTTCGGTGTGTACGAGGACGACCGGCCGGTCTTCGACTGGGTCCGCAAGGAGGCCCCCGGCACCCGTACCTGCTTCGAGGCCCAGGTCATGGACTGGTCGGACGATGTCGCCTACTCCGTGCACGACGTCGAGGACGGCCTGCACGCCGGCCACATCGACCCCAACTGCCTGCACGCGGAGCCGGAGCGGCAGGAGGTGTTCGCCGTCGCCGTCGGCCTGTACGTGCCCGCGTCCACCGACCCCGCCGAGCTCGCCGCCGCCCTCGACCGGCTCCAGGACGAGGAGTGGTGGCCGCACGGCTACGACGGCAGCGCGGTCGCCCAGGCCCGCCTCAAGGACGCCACCAGCCAGCTCATCGGCCGGTTCTGCCTGGCCGCCGAGGCCGCCACCCGCGAGGCGTACGGCGGCGGCCGGCTCACCCGGTACGGCGCGGAACTCGTCGTACCGCGGGCGGCCAGAATGGAGTGCGCGGTGCTCAAGGCGATCGCCCACCGGTACGTCATGCAGCGCGCCGAGCAGGAGCGGCTCCGGGCCGACCAGCGGGTCGTCGTCGCGGAACTCGCCGAGGCGCTCACCGCCCGCGCACCCGACGGACTCGACCCGCAGTTCCGGGCCCTGTTCGACGCGGCCGGCGACGACCACGCCCGCAAGCGGGTGATCGTCGATCAGATCGCGTCGCTCACCGACGCCTCCGCGCGGTCGCTGCACGCGCGACTGACGGGACGTATGTGAACACTTTGTGACTCTCCGCGACTCCCGCTGGCCTGATCGGGGCAAGATCGCGTCAGCGGGGGTCACTCCCTCTTCCCGCATCACGCTGCGTGCGGGAGGCTCACAGTGCGGCGCATGTGGGCGGCATATGTGGCGGCACCCTTACGAGGAGGCATCAAGTGGTCGACGCGGACCAGACTTTCGTCATCGTCGGAGGCGGACTCGCCGGTGCGAAGGCGGCCGAGACGCTCCGAGCCGAGGGCTTCAGCGGCCGGGTGATACTGATCTGCGACGA
Source organism: Streptomyces sp. NPDC048291 (assembly GCF_043201715.1). Taxonomy (NCBI): domain Bacteria; kingdom Bacillati; phylum Actinomycetota; class Actinomycetes; order Kitasatosporales; family Streptomycetaceae; genus Streptomyces; species Streptomyces sp. NPDC048291. The sequence goes on along the minus strand of NZ_JBICZC010000002.1, from coordinate 13,439 downwards.
GCGCGACCACCCGTACGAGCGGCCGCCGCTCTCCAAGGGCTACCTGCTCGGCAAGGCGGAACGCGACAGCGTCTTCGTGCACGAGCCCGCCTGGTACGCGCAGCACGACATCGAACTGCACCTCGGCCAGACCGTGGACCGCATCGACCGCGCCGCCAAGACCGTCCGGTTCGGCGACGACGGCACGCTGGTCCGCTACGACAAGCTGCTGCTCGCCACCGGGGCGGAGCCGCGCCGCCTCGACATCCCCGGCACCGACCTGGCCGGCGTCCACCACCTGCGCCGCCTCGCGCACGCCGAGCGCCTCAAGGGCGTCCTCGCCGCGCTCGGCCGGGACAACGGGCACCTCGTCATCGCCGGCGCCGGCTGGATCGGCCTGGAGGTCGCGGCGGCGGCCCGGACCTATGGCGCCGAGGTCACCGTCATCGAGCACGGGCAGACCCCGCTGCACAGCGTGCTCGGGCCCGAACTGGGCAACGTCTTCGCCCAGCTGCACGAGGAGCACGGCGTCCGGTTCCGGTTCGGGGTGCGGCTCACCGAGATCGTCGGCCAGGACGGCATGGTGCTGGCCGCGCGCACCGACGACGGCGAGGAGCACCCGGCGCACGACGTCCTCGCGGCGATCGGCGCGGCGCCGCGGGTCGGGCTGGCCGAGGCGGCCGGCCTGGAGCTGGCCGACCGGGCGCGGGGCGGGGGCATCGTCGTCGACGAGCGGCTGCGGACGTCCGACCCGGACATCTACGCGGCCGGCGACGTGGCCGCGTTCCCGCACGCCCTGTTCGACACGAGGCTCCGCGTGGAGCACTGGGCCAACGCGCTGAACGGCGGCCCGGCGGCGGCGCGGTCGATGCTCGGGCAGGACGCCGTGTACGACCGGGTGCCGTACTTCTTCACCGACCAGTACGACCTGGGCATGGAGTACAGCGGGTGGGCGCCGCCCGGGTCGTACGACCAGGTGGTGATCCGCGGGGACGCGGGGAAGCGGGAGTTCATCGCGTTCTGGGTGAAGGAGGGGCGGGTGCTGGCCGGGATGAACGTGAACGTGTGGGATGTCACAGAGCCGATCCAGAAGCTGATCCGGTCCGCGGGGCCGGTGGATCTCGACGCGCTGGCCGACCCGCATGTGCCGTTGGAATCGCTCGCCTAGGCGTCTGCGGCCGTCGGCGCGTGCGCGGGTGCGGGCCGAGTGTGGCTGGTCGCGCAGTTCCCCGCACCCCTGAAGGGGCGCCCCGGCGCGCCGCAGTTGTCACAGCGCCCCCGTAGAATTCACCCGTGGCTGGACGGATCAATGACGAGGATGTGAAGGCGGTACGGGACGCGGTCCCGATCGACGCCGTTGTGTCCGAGTACCTCCAGCTGCGCAACGCGGGCGGCGGGAACCTGAAGGGCCTGTGCCCGTTCCACGACGAGAAGTCGCCGTCCTTCCAGGTCAGCCCGAGCAAGGGACTCTTCCACTGCTTCGGCTGCCAGGAGGGCGGCGACACCCTCACCTTCGTGATGAAGGTGGACCACCTCTCCTTCTCGGAGGCGGTGGAGCGGCTGGCCGCCCAGGCCGGCATCACCCTGCGCTACGAGGAGGGCGGGTACAACCCGTCCCACCAGCGCGGTGAGCGCATCCGCCTGGTCGAGGCGCACAAGATCGCCGCCGTCTGGTACGCGGAGCAGCTCGCCACCAGCCCCGAGGCCGAGACCGGCCGGGTCTTCCTCGCCGAGCGCGGCTTCGACCAGGCCGCCGCCGTGCACTTCGGCGTCGGCTACAGCCCGCAGGGCTGGGACCACCTCACCCGCTACCTGCGCGGCCAGGGCTTCACCGACAAGGAGCTGCTGACGTCCGGGCTGTCCCAGGAGGGGCGGCGCGGTCCCATCGACCGCTTCCGGGGCAGGCTCATGTGGCCGATCCGGGACATCGGCGGCGAGGTCGTCGGCTTCGGCGCCCGCAAGCTCTACGAGGCGGACAACGGGCCCAAGTACCTCAACACGCCCGAGACCGCGATCTACAAGAAGTCCCAGGTCCTGTACGGCATCGACCTCGCCAAGCAGCACATCGCGAAGGCCAGCCGGGCGGTCGTGGTCGAGGGCTACACGGACGTCATGGCCTGCCACCTGGCCGGGGTGACGACCGCGATCGCCACCTGCGGCACCGCCTTCGGCGGCGAGCACATCAAGATCCTGCGCCGCCTGCTCATGGACAACGGATCGGCCCGCGTGATCTTCACCTTCGACGGTGACGCGGCCGGGCAGAAGGCGGCCCTGCGCGCCTTCGAGGACGACCAGAAGTTCGCCGCCGAGACGTACATCGCCATCGCCCCCGACGGCATGGACCCCTGCGAGCTGCGCCTGGCCAAGGGCGACGAGGCGGTCGCCGACCTGACCGAGCCCCGCACCCCGCTCTTCGAGTTCGCGCTCCGCCAGATCGTCGCCCGCTACGACCTGGACACCCCGGCGGGCCGCGCGGCCGCGCTCGACGAGGCGGCGCCGATCGTCGCCCGGATCAAGAACAGCGGCGCCCAGCACGAGGTCGCCGTCCAGCTCGCCGGCATGCTCGGCATCCTCGACACCCAGTTCGTGGTGAAGCGGGTGGCCCAGCTGGCCCGTTGGGCCCGCGAGAAGGGCGGCGGCGGCCGGACCTCCGCCCAGGCGCGCGGTCCGCAGCAGTCGTCGTACGACACCGGTGCGGGCCGACCCGCCGTCTCCGGGCCCGCCCTCAACCTCCGCAACGCCGTCTTCGCCACCGAACGCGAGCTGCTGAAGCTCGCCCTCCAGCGCCCCGAGCTGGTCTCCCCGGCCTTCGACGCGTACGGCATCGACGAGTTCACCGCCGAGCCCTACGCGGCCGTGCGCCGGACCATCATGGAGGCGGGCGGCGCCGAGTACGGCACCCAGGACCCGCAGGAGTACCTGGTGCGCGTCCGCGAGGCCGCCGCCGACGACGGGGTCCGGTCGATGGTCACCGAGCTCGCCGTCGAGGCGATCATGCGCCGCACCGTCGACGAGAACTACGCGGGCGAGCAACTCGTGACCGTCCGCCGCAGGGCCGTCGACCGCCGTATCCACGAGATCCAGATCACCCTCACCCGCCTCGGCAGCGGCGGCGACCCGGCCCAACTCTCCTCCGTGCAGAACGAGTTGTGGGTCCTCCAGCAGTACGGGCAGGCGCTGCGCGAGCAGGGTCCGGCCGCCCTCTGAGTCCCGGCGGGCCGACGGGATAACCGCGCGGTCACGGACCGGACGCAAAAAGTCACCGCACGCCCCTCGTGGCGGCGATGTGTCTTACCCCACACTGGGGGCGGTGCCTGAGTCCTCGGAGCGCGGCCGGCCCGTCCCGGACGGGTCCCACACCCCCGCCGTTCCACTCATCGCGTACGGGACGGACAGCGGCGAGGCCGTCGTCTCCGCCCCCGAAGTACCGCTGCCGTACCCCCTGGCAGCGATCATCCTGGAGGTCGCCCCCGTGCAGACCCAGACCCTGACCCAGACGGACAGCAGCAGCACGCTGACGGACGAGCCGGACGCCGATACCGGCGGCCATGCCGGCGTGCCGCCGCAGAGCCGCGCCGCGCTGCACCCCGAGACCGAGGCGGAAGGCCCGCCCCCGGAGGAGCTCGCGGCCGACGCCCCCGACACCGAGCCGGAGCCCGAGCCCGAGCCCGCCGAGCCGCGGGCCGCCGCCCGCGCCGACACCGGCGGACCCTCCTCCGACCTGTTCCGCCAGTACCTGCGCGAGATCGGCCGCATCCCGCTGCTCACCGCCGCCGAGGAGGTCGAACTCGCCCGTCGCGTCGAGGCAGGCCTGTTCGCCGAGGAGAAGCTGGGCAGCACCCCCGACCTCGAAGGCGAGCTGGCGCTGGACCTGGACCGGCTGGTCGTCATGGGCCGCATGGCCAAGCGCCGCCTCATCGAGGCGAACCTGCGGCTGGTGGTGTCGGTCGCGAAACGGTACGTCGGCCGCGGCCTGACCATGCTCGACCTGGTGCAGGAGGGCAACCTCGGCCTGATCCGGGCCGTCGAGAAGTTCGACTACGCCCGCGGCTACAAGTTCTCGACGTACGCCACCTGGTGGATCCGCCAGGCCATGTCCCGCGCCCTGGCCGACCAGGCCCGCACCATCCGCGTCCCCGTGCACGTGGTGGAGCTGATCAACCGGGTCGTCCGCGTCCAGCGCCGGATGCTCCAGGAGCGGGGCTACGAGCCGACGCCCGACGAGGTCGCCGCGCACCTGGACCTGGCGCCGGAGCGGGTGGGCGAGGTGCTCCGCCTCGCCCAGGAACCGGTGTCCCTGCACGCCCCGGTGGGCGAGGAGGACGACGTCGCGCTCGGCGACCTCATCGAGGACGGCGACGCGGCGAGCCCGGTCGAGTCGGCGGCGTTCCTGCTGCTGCGGGAGCACCTGGAGGCGGTGCTGTCGACGCTCGGGGAGCGGGAGCGGAAGGTCGTCCAACTCCGGTACGGGCTGGCCGACGGGCGGCCTCGGACGCTGGAGGAGATAGGGCGGATCTTCGGCGTGACGCGGGAGCGGATCCGGCAGATCGAGTCCAAGACGCTCAACAAGCTGCGGGACCACGCTTTCGCGGATCAGCTCCGGGGTTACCTGGACTGACGCCGGGCGCGGGTGCGTGGGGGCTGGCCGCGCAGTTCCCCGCGCCCCTCAAGCTTGGCTGCGGGCAGGCGTGCCGCAGGGCGGCACGGGTGGGCGCGGCGGCACCCGGCAAGCGCCGGTGAGCGTCCCCACCCGTGCCCAGCCCCCAGCGGCCGGCGCCGGACTCAGTCCACCTCGGCCACCGCCTGCGCGAACTGCGCCTTGTACAGCCGCGCATACGCCCCGTCCGCCGCCAGCAGCTCCGCGTGCGCGCCCTGCTCCACGATCGAGCCGTTCTCCATCACGAGGATGGTGTCCGCGTCCCGGATCGTCGACAGCCGGTGCGCGATCACGAACGACGTCCTGCCGTGCGCCAGTTTGGCCATCGCCTTCTGGATCAGGACTTCCGTACGGGTGTCGACGGACGACGTCGCCTCGTCGAGGACGAGGATCGTCGGGTCGGACAGGAAGGCGCGCGCGATGGTGATGAGCTGCTTCTCACCGGCGCTGACGCCCGTGCCCTCGTCGTCGATGACCGTGTCGTAGCCGTCGGGGAGCGTACGGACGAACCGGTCCGCGTGGGCCGCCCGGGCCGCCTCCTCGATCTCGCCGGGGGTGACCTCGCGCGAGGCGCCGTACGCGATGTTCTCCGCGATCGTGCCGCCGAACAGCCAGGTGTCCTGGAGCACCATGCCGATCCCGGAGCGGAGTTCGTCCCGGGACATGTGGCTGATGTCGACGCCGTCGAGGGTGATCCGGCCGCCGGAGACGTCGTAGAACCGCATCAGCAGGTTCACGAGCGTCGTCTTGCCGGCGCCGGTCGGGCCCACGATGGCCACCGTGTGGCCCGGTTCCACCGTGAGGGAGAGGTCCTCGATGAGCGGCTTCTCCGGGTCGTAGCGGAAGGAGACGTGCTCCAGGGCGACCCGGCCGCGCAGTTCGGCGGGGCGCTCGCCGGGGACCGGGTCGGCCTCCTGCTCCTCCGCGTCGAGGAGTTCGAAGATCCGCTCGGCGGAGGCGACACCGGACTGCACCAGGTTGGCCATGGAGGCGACCTGGGTCAGCGGCATCGAGAACTGCCGGGAGTACTGGATGAAGGCCTGGACGTCACCGATGGAGAGCGCGCCCGACGCGACCCGCAGACCGCCGACCACGGCCACCAGCACGTAGTTCAGGTTCGACACGAACATCATCAGCGGCTGCATCACACCGCTGTTGAACTGCGCCTTGAACCCGGCCTCGTACAGCGCCTCGTTCTGCTCGGCGAACTGCTGCGCCGACTCCTCCTGGCGGCCGAACACCTTCACCAGGGTGTGCCCGGTGTACATCTCCTCGACGTGGGCGTTCAGCTTGCCCGTCGAGCGCCACTGCTGCACGAAGTGCGGCTGCGAGCGCTTGCCGATGCGGGTCGCGACCAGGAAGGACAGCGGCACGGTGACCAGGGCCACCAGCGCCAGGATCCAGGACACCCAGAACATCACCGCGAGCACGCCGATGATGGTGAGCAGCGAGTTGATGAGCTGGCCCATCGACTGCTGGAGCGTCTGGCCGATGTTGTCGATGTCGTTGGTGGCGCGGGAGAGCACCTCGCCGCGCTGTCGCTTGTCGAAGTAGGAGAGCGGCAGCCGGGAGAGCTTCGTCTGGACGTCCTCGCGCAGCCGGTACATCGTGCGGTTCACGGACCGGTTGACGAGCCGGGTCGCCACCGCCATCAGCAGGCCGGCGACGACGTAGGTGCAGAGCGCGAAGAGCAGGACGTCGCCGACCTGGCCGAAGTCGATGCCCTTGCCCGGGGTGAAGTCGGTGGACCTGAGCATGTCGGCGACCGTGTCCTGGCCGCGGTCGTGCATGCCCTGCAGGACCTGCTCCTTGGTGGTCCCGGCGGGCATCCGCTTGCCGATGACGCCGGCGAAGACCAGGTCGGTGGCCTTACCGAGGATCTTGGGGCCGATCACGTTGAGGGTGACGCTCGCGACCACGCAGAACAGCAGCAGGTAGATCGTGAGCTGTTCGGGTTTGAACCGGGCGAGGAGCCGTTTGCCCGAGTTCTTGAAGTCCATCGACCGCTGGTCGGGACCGCCCCCGGCCATCATGCGTCCCATGGGCCCGGCCATCAGGCAGCCTCCGCTTCCGTCAGCTGGGAGAGCACGATCTCCCGGTAGGTCTCGTTGCCGGCCATGAGTTCGTGGTGGCGGCCGGTGCCGACGACGCGTCCCTCGTCGAGGACGACGATCCGGTCGGCGTCGCGGATGGTCGCCACCCGCTGGGCGACGATGACGACGGTCGCCTCGGCCGTCTCCTGGGCGAGCGCGGCGCGCAGGGCGGCGTCGGTCGCGTAGTCGAGGGCGGAGAAGGAGTCGTCGAAGAGGTAGATCTCCGGGCGCTGCACGAGCGTACGGGCGATGGCGAGGCGCTGGCGCTGGCCGCCGGAGACGTTCGTACCGCCCTGGGCGATGGGCGCGTTCAGCCCGCCCTCCAGCTTCTCGACGAAGCCCTTGGCCTGCGCCACCTCCAGCGCGTGCCACAGGTCCTCGTCGGTGGCGGCCGGGTTGCCGTAGCGCAGGTTGGTCGCGACGGTGCCGGCGAACAGGTACGGCTTCTGCGGGACCATGCCGACCGTCTGCGCGAGCAGCTTCGGGTCGAGGCCCGAGACGTCCTCGCCGTCCACGAGGACCTGGCCGTCGGTGGCGTCGAAGAGGCGCGCCACCAGCCCGAGCAGAGTGGACTTGCCGCTGCCGGTGGAGCCGATCACGGCGGTCACCTCGCCGGGCCTGGCCACCAGGTCGACGGCCTTCAGCACCGGCTCCTCGGCACCCGGATAGCGGAACCCGGCGGCCCTGATCTCCAGATGGCCGTGCCGGCGCAGCTCGGTGACCGGGGCGAGTGGCGGGACGACGCTGGACTCGGTGTCCAGGACCTCCTCGATGCGCTCGGCGCAGACCTCCGCGCGCGGCACCATCATGAACATGAAGGTGGCCATCATCACGGACATCACGATCTGCATGAGATAGGCGAGGAACGCGGTCAGGTCACCGATCGCCATCTGCCCGCTGTCGATCCGGTGGGCACCGAACCACACCACCGCGATGGACGAGACGTTCACCGTCGTCATGACGATCGGGAACATCAGCGCCAGCATGTTGCCGGTGGCCAGCTGCATCTCGGTCAGGTCGGCGTTGGACTTCCCGAACCGGCCCTGCTCGTACTCGTCGCGGACGAACGCGCGGATCACCCGGTTGCCGGTGATCTGCTCGCGCAGCACCCGGTTCACCGTGTCGAGCCGCACCTGCATGGCCCGGAACAGCGGCCGCAGCCGCCGCACGATCAGCGTCACGCTGATCCCCAGCACGGGTACGACGGCGACCAGCACCCCGGACAGCGGAACGTCCAGGCCGAGGGCGAGCACGATGCCGCCGACACACATGATGGGCGCCGACGCCATCAGGGTGAACGCCATCAGGACCAGCATCTGGACCTGCTGTACGTCGTTGGTCGTACGGGTGATGAGCGAGGGCGCCCCGAAGTGACCCACCTCACGTGCGGAGAAGGACTGCACCCGGTCGAAGACGGCGGCCCGCACGTCCCGGCCGAGCGCGGACGCGGTCCTGGCGCCGTAGTAGACGGCACCGACGTTGCACACCACCTGAGCGAGCGAGATGCCGATCATCAGGGCGCCGAAGGACAGGATGTAATCCGTGTCACCCTTCACGACGCCGTTGTCGATGATGTGCGCGTTGAGCGTGGGCAGGTAGAGAGTGGCGCAGGTCTGCAGGAACTGCAGCAGCACCAGGATCGAGATGGGTTTCCTGTAGGGCCTGAGATAGGTCCGCAGAAGTCGTATGAGCACGCTACGTCTCTCGGAGTCGGCGGTGGGGTGGGCGGGGTCGTCTGCCCGAAGGGCGGGGTGTTTGCCCTAGGCCCCTATCGTCCGACACTCCACCCGCGTTACCTCAACCGATTAACCCGACAGCGGACGCGCGCGGCCGTGCGCTTCGCGGGGTTTACGACCGGAACGCCCCGGGATGGGTCTGCTCCCGCACCGACACGAACTGCTGCCGCACCGCCTGCCCGACGGCCAGCTCGTCCCCGGGCTCCAGCACCTGTGCCGCCGCGCCCTGCCACACGGGCGGCGTGCGCGGGTCCAGCGTCCCCTGCGAGACCCCGAGCGCCCAGGCCGCCTGCCGGGCCGCCCCGATCGCCGCGTAGTCCGCCGGCTGCGGTACGACGACCTGCGCGCCGAACAGCATCGGCGCCGCCGCCTGGACGGCCGGCAGCTCGGCGGCCCCGCCGAGCAGGAAGATCCGCCGCACCTCGACACCCCGGTTGCGCAGCACGTCCAGCGCGTCGGCGAGCCCGCACAGCATGCCCTCGAAGGCGGCGCGCGCGAGATGCTCGGCCCTCATCGACTCCCGGCGCAGCCCGGCCAGCGTGCCGGCGGTGTGCGGCAGGTTCGGTGTCCGCTCGCCCTCCAGGTACGGCAGCATGACCAGCCCGTGCGACCCGGGCGTGGACTTCATCGCCAGGTCGGAGAGGGCCTCCAGATCGGCGAGCCCGAGCAGCTCGGCGGTGCCGCGCAGGGCCCGTACGGCGTTGAGCGTGGTGACGACCGGCAGGTGCATGCCGGTGGCGTCGGCGAGCGAGGTGATCATCCCGGAGGTGTCGGCGAGCGCCTCGGTGTGCACCGCCATCACCGACCCCGAGGCGCCGAGCGACACCACGGCGTCCCCGAACCCGAGCCCCAGCCCGAACGCGGCGGCCATGGTCTCGCCGGTCCCCGCGGAGATCAGCAGCCCCTCCGGGGTGGTGCCGGCCGCGTCGGAGGGCCCGATCACGTCGGGCAGCATCGCCTGATGGCCCAGGGCGAGTTCGACGAGGTCGGGCCGGTAGCCGCCGGTGGCCGCCGACCAGTAACCGGTCCCGGAGGCCCCACCGCGGTCGGTGGTCCGCCGCACCGGCCGGCCGAGCAGCTGCCACACCAGCCAGTCGTGGGCCTGCAGCAGTACGGCGGTCCGGCGGGCGTTCTCCGGTTCGCTCTTGGCCAGCCAGCGCAGCTTGGTGACGGGCTGCGCGGCCTGCGGCACGCACCCCACCGCCTGCGCCCAGGCCTCCCGCCCGCCCAGCGCGTCGATGAGGTCGGCGGCCGCGACCTGGGACCGCTTGTCGCCGCCGACCATCGCGGGACGGACGGTGTTGCCCTGGGCGTCCAGCGGGATCAGCGCGTTCTGCTGCGCCGACACGCCGATGGCCTGCACGCCCTCCAGGAGCCCGCCGCCGGCGGCCTCGCCGAGGGAGAGCAGCCAGGCCTGCGGGTCGACGTCGCTGGGGCGTGCCCCGCCGTCCGGCGTGTCGACCGGGTGCGGTGCGTATCCCTGGCGGAGCACCGCACCCGTGTCCGTGTCGCAGACCACGATGCGAGTGAAATCCGGTGAGCTGTCCAACCCGGCGACTATCCCCATGACCGAAATTCTGCCGCACGCTCCGCTGTGGTTCGGCCGACGGGCGCCTTCTGGGGTGGGTGCCCTGTGTCGTACGGCGGGTGCGGGCGGGTGGGGGCCGCTCGCGCAGTTCCCCGCGCCCCCAGGTGGGACGGGCTGCCCGGCGCCGGAAGGGGCTGTCAGTTGTTGCCGGTGCCCCAGTCGTCCGAGGCTGCTCCGTTGGTGTTGCGTTCACGGAGGGAGCGGACCCGGGCTGCCACCGAGTCGGGCATGCGGTCGCCGACCTTCTCGCTCACCGAGTGGAACGCCTTGCCGGCGTAGACGCGGCCCTGCTGGGCGGCGGTCTCCGCGGTGTTGCGGACGGCCGGGTTCTGGGCGACCTGGCGGGCGGACTTCTTCAGCTGCTCGTAGCGCTCTCGTCCGGCCCGCGTGCCGAGCACGTAACCGAGAGCGAGCCCGACGACGAACGTGAGCTTGTAGCGCATGGCGGTGCCACCCTTCCGACGTGGGGGAGTACCGATTGGCGGAGCACCCCCCTGCTTGCGCTAATGTATGTGTCGCAGCGAGCGAGCGCCCCCTGGCGAATACCCAGGTAGGTACGTTCGATGCAACGAGGCATTCCTCCGTAGCTCAATTGGCAGAGCAGCCGGCTGTTAACCGGCAGGTTACTGGTTCGAGTCCAGTCGGGGGAGCTCGGTCCTCCGTAGCTCAATTGGCAGAGCAGCCGGCTGTTAACCGGCAGGTTACTGGTTCGAGTCCAGTCGGGGGAGCATGCTGAACGAGGGCCCCTTGCGGGGTCCTTTTTCATGCCCGCGGGAACCGCTGGGCCTGCACCGATGTCCTGAAGGTCGTGACTGTCCGCAGAAGCCGACCAGCCGAGGCAGGAGATCGTATGAGCGGCTATGCTGCGGCAGACGGCGCGCACACTTGTACGCGACACGCCGCTATGGGGCGGTAGCTCAGCCGGTTAGAGCAGCGGACTCATAATCCGTCGGCCGTGGGTTCGAGTCCCACCCGCCCCACTCCACCTCCGCAGGGAAGAAACGATTTCACCTGCGGCAGGGCGTCAGCCCCCTTCCGGTGGAGGGGGTTTCGTCGCCCCTGAAGATCGCTAGCTGGCCCGCTGCCGGCCCGAAAGCAGAACGATCAAGACAGGAAGAAGCCCCGGCCGGGTCGGCTTCCGGCCGGGGCGCAAGGTCGCAGGGACGCCTCAGGCGCGGGCCTGGACGATGAGGGTCCCGATGGTCCGGTTCCCCGGTGGAGCGGCGAGTACGCGCGCGTCGACGCCCGTGAAGCCGTACCCGCGGAGCAGGCGCTCCCAGCCGTCCGCCTCGTAGTCCCAGCGCTTCACGACGAGCGGGTCCTCGTCGTCGCCGCGCGGGATGTACGACGCCTGGCAGCCGTAGCAGCCCTCGACCGCGGGCCGCTGCGAGAACACGAGCCGGCCGCCGGGCCGCAGCCGCTCACGGACGGCGGGCAGCAGCCGGGCGGGGTCCGTGAACCAAGCGGCGCCGTACACCGAGTACACCGAGTCGAAGCCCTCCCGGTCCTGGCCCAGGAAGGCGACGGCCTCCGCCTGGTGCAGCTCCAGCCCGGGCGTCGCCCCCACCGTTCCCGTGCGGCGGCCAGCTGGCGGGGCGAGACATCCACCCCCACGGCCCGCGCGCCGAGGCCGGCCAGGTACGCCGCGTTGCCGCCCTTGCCGCAGCCGAGATCCAGTACGCGGCCGCCGTCCGGAACCTCCAGCAACTCGGCGCCCGGGCCGTGGTCCTGATACTGGGTCCAGTTGAACCAGGTGGTCTCGCCGCGCGCGTTCACCGGCCGCCGCCCGGGCCGCTGCCGCGAGTAGGTGTCCCAAGCGATCGCCGTCTCTGTCACGTGATGCTCCGCTCACAGGGCCAGCCGCCCGGCTGTGACACCGGGCGGCTGGAGTCTTGCACGATCGGTGGTGCTGGGTCAGCGCTTCCCGCCGCTGTTGGGGCTGTCGGTGCAACCGTCGTGGCACTGTGTGCAGTCCGCCATGTCCGGCCACAGGTCCGGGTCGACGGTGTACCCGGCCGCGGTGATGGCGGCGACCGTCCGCTCCCGGGCGGACTGTGCTTCTCCGGGCGCCTGGTAGTCGTCGGCGGTCGGGACGTGGTGGACGAACCGGCCGGCGACCTGATCGCAGAACTCGGCGTAGTCGACGGTGTGAAGGATGAAGGCGTGCCAGCCGTAGTCGACCGGCTTGCTGGGGGCCAGGGACTGGCCGGGCTGCCGGCCGGACGCGGCGACGAACGCCGCGGCCCGGCCGACGATGCGGCGGGCGGTCTCCGAGCTGATCTCGGGCTCATCCCGTCGGCCCTCGGTCCAGGTCTCGATCACACCCCGCATAAGCTGCGGGCGTGGATTACAGCGAGCTTGAGGCGGAAGTTCTCCGGCTGGTCGTCGGGGCCACCGAGGCCGGCGTTCGTGCCTTCGGCGAGGAGACGGTCAGCCGTCTGGTGCGGCCGGAGCTGCTGCGCGGTGCGGCCGAGGACGAACTCACGGAGGACGCCCGGGCCGCACTGACCACCGCCTGCGCGAACGTCCTGACGATCAGCGCCGCCGAGCTGCACGATGCGCTTGCGAGGATCTACGACGGCATCCTGGTCGAAGACGATCTGGACCCCGGAGTCCTGACCGCCATCAGCGCGTTGGCGCACTGGAAGAGCTACCTGGAGCAGAACCGGCGCGGCGAGCTCTACGAACTCGCCATCCGTTCCATCGAGGACATCGACCACGAGGTGTCCGCGGATCTCGACGACTTCCTCGCCACACCGGAGATGGCGGCCGAGTACGAGCGCATCCGGCGGCTGCTGGCCCCAGACGCGAAGTAGGTGCACCGGACCCGGTGCGGCTGGTCCCGGAATCCGATCCGCCGTCCACCCCCGGTCCGCCGAGGGCGCGAGGCATCTGTCAGGCCCTCGAATCCGTCCTCATGCCTGCCTCCGGCCTCGGCCGGAAAAAGGCATCAGCCCACGAACCGCCCTCTAACGGTCCGCGATCGGGTGGTCGGCGGCTTGTGCGGCCCACGAGGCGAGGATGCGCAGGCGGTCGTGGCTGGGGGTGCCGGGCTCGGCGGTCAGGGTGATGAGCTGCTGGTCGGGGTCGTCGGTGGAGGTGAGGAAGGACCAGTCGAGGGTGAGCGGGCCGACAACCGGATGGTTCAGCGTCTTCGTGCCCGATCCCTGGACGGCGACGCGGTGGGCGCCCCACCAGCGCCGGAAGTCGGGGTCCTGGAGCGACAGCTCGCCCACCAGTTCGGCCAGCCGCGGATCCTTCGGATCGCGGGCGGCTTCCATGCGCAGCTGTGCCAGGGTCATCTGCGCCACCCACTCCCAGTCCGGGTACAGCGCTCTGACGGCCGGTTCGCAGAAGACCAGCCGTACGAAGTTGCGCTTCTTCTC